>NZ_JBEPBI010000086.1:0-31827 GCF_040299045.1 Streptomyces sp. NPDC001027 | reverse complement strand
GGTTTTGTGTTTATCAGTGGTGTTCTCTCCATATCCACCCGCGCCCCGGGGGCCCCCCCCCGGGGGCCCGCGCTTGGTCGTCGGCCTGATGGCCTCGCCCTCGAACGCCGGACGCGCCGAGGCAAGGCCCCCTCGGGAAGGGGACGGGCAGGGGCGGCGGGTCGCCCCCGCCGCGTCAGAACGTCAGCGGCTGGCCGAAGTGATAGCGCGACACCGACCCGTACGTGACATCCCACTGGGCCGCGATGTGCGTCTTGAACATCGCCACGTCCCGGTAGTACTTCGCCATCGGCGATCCCAGGCGTGCCGAGCTGGACCCCGCCGTGGAGAACGCCAGATCGACGGCCTGGTTGGCCAGTTGGGCGCCCTGCAGCAGAACGCCCCGCAGCCGCGCGTCCTCCTCGGGCGTGAACTCCTGGCGCGTGCGCTCCCAGCGTCGCCCCAGCTCGGTGTACTGGCGCATCGCGGCGAGCAGCAGGGTCTCGGCGGCATCGATCTGGCCGAGCATCTTGCCGTACCAGCGGTGGAACTCCGCGGACTCGGTCCGCGGCATGACCGGCGGGAAGCTCGTCGGGCGGGCGGTCATCAGCTCGTCGAACACGTCGTGGGCGGCCCAGGCGGCGCCGATCTGCGTGGCGACGAGCTCGCAGTTGAAGAAGGCGATGGTCCGGCCCAGGTAGACGGGATTGCGGTGCAGCTGATAGCCGACCGTTCCCTCCTCGCCCAGGACGTGGTCCTTGAAGTCGTAGATGACGCTGAGGTGCTCGGGGACCAGCATGTCCTCGACCCGGATGGAGTTGGAGCTGGAGGCCCGCATCCCCAGGACCAGGTCGCCGCCCCAGTCGTCGAGGATCTCGTAGTCGCCGCGCGGGACGACGAACGCGCGCAGTCCGAGCGGTATGTTCTCCTCGGTGAAGGTCGGGGCGACGAGTATCGCGTGGCTGCTCCACTTCGAGCCCGAGCAGTAGTCCCATGTGCCGGTGAGCCGGTAGCCGTCCTTCGTGCGCTCCGCCCTGCCGCGGGGGATGGTGCGGCCGGGCGCGACGAAGTCGTTCGTGAACAGCTCTTCCTGAGCCTGTTCGGGCCAGAAGGACGCGATGTGCCAGGCGTGTCCGGCGCCGAGGACGAACGACCAGCCCACGCCCGGGTCGCCGCGTGAGATCTCGACGGTCACGCGCAGGAAGTCCTCCAGCGGCAGCTCCAGACCGCCGTACCGCTTCGGCTGGAGCATGCGGTAGAAGCCGGCGTCGAGGAACTGCTTGTGAACGGCCTCCGAGTAGCCGCCGAGCACCTCGTGCTCCTCCTGCGCGGCCCTGAGGGCGGGGCGGAGGCCGGCGGCCACCCCGAGGAGGTGGTCGGCCGTGCCCTCGGCCGCAGGCTGGGGCGCGGGGTCTGCGGCGTACAGGCTTGCGCTCATCGCGCTCTCCTCTCGTGAATTTTGTATGACGATAATATAGGCAGGCAGGTATCGGCGCCAGCCCTGGCCGCACAAGGGGGACGCCTCAGGTGGTGGCCGCGAGCGCGCCTTTACGTCAATGTACGATCGTCATACAGTCTTACGGCGGGTTCGCGCAGAACTGACCGCAGAGTCACCCGGAGCCCGCTCATGGGGCGTCAAGAGGAGTTGGTTGTGATGTCCACGCCGCCACCCGTCAACCCGTCCGGCTCCCGCCCGGTCACCGCGCAGGAGTTCCGCGACGTCATCGGACGGTTCGCCACCGGTGTCACCGTCATCACGACGGAGCACGACGGCACCCGGTACGGCAGTACCGCGAGCGCGGTCAGCTCGCTGACCGACGACCCGCCGATGCTGCTCATCTGTCTCAACCGCAATTCGGCCACCGCCGCGGCGGTGCGTGACAGCAAGACCTTCGCGGTGAACGTCCTCGCCGAGGACCACGTGGACCTCGCCACCCGCTTCGCCTCCCGCGTCCCCGACAAGTTCGAGGGAGTGCCCACCGAGACCGCGTCGAACGGCTCCCCCCTGCTGGTCGGCGCCATCGCGCACCTCATCTGCCGGGTCGCCGAGCAGGTCGAGGCGGGCACCCACTACGTCTTCCTCGCCCACGTCGAGGAGGCGACCTCCTACTCCGGTCACCCGCTCGCCTACTTCCGGGGCCGTTTCGGCCGGATGCAGACGGCGCCGGAGGCATCGGTGCTGCGCGAGGTCCGCGCCCGGGTGCTCGACGCGGGCAGCGATGTCGAGGAGGTCATCGACATCGCCCGCTGGGCCGGGGAACTCGGCGTCGCGGTGAACCTCGTCCACCGCGCCCTGGTGGCGCTGGCCGACGAGGGGATCGTCCGGCGCCGGGGCGGGGAGTACCTCATCACGCCCGTCCCCGACTCGATCATCGACGAGGTGTACAAGGCCAAACTGGCCATCGAGACAGGCGTCGCCGAGCTCACTGTCGGCAAGGTCGGACCGGGGCAACTCGCACGGCTGCGGGAGCTCATGGAGGACACCCTCGGCTTCGTGAAGGACGGCCGCTTCACCGATCCCGAGGGCTGGGTGCGCGCCAACGAGCGCTTCCACGAGTACATGGTCGAGCTCGCGGGCTCGGCGATCCTCCTCGACACCTACCGCCGGCTGTGCCTGCCGGGGCTCAACCTGCGCGCGCTCGACGGGGGAAGCTACGCATCGACCTCCCTCCTCGACGACCACCGCGAGCTCGTCGAGGCGTACGAGGCCGGCGACGTGGCCAGGGTCGCCACCGTCCTGAAGCAGCACGCGCTGCGCCCGCTGGAGATGCGCCACCAGGACCAACTGCGCCGGGCCGCCCTCGCGGGCGCCGTCGACTGAAATCTCTGACGCCGACTCACCGCCCTTCGCTGAGCCGGCTCACTGTCCTTCGCTTAGGAGACGCGATGACCACAGCACACGCCGCCGCACGGCCCGACCTCACCGAGCCCTCGGAGGAGGAGCTCGTCGCGCGGGCGAGGGCGATGCGGGAGGAACTCCTCGCCCGCCAGGAGGAGGCGGAGGCACTGACCCACATCCCCGCCGACATCCACGAGCAGTTCCTCGCCAACCGCTTCTACGACATGTTCGTGCCCAGGATGTACGGCGGGCTCGAGGTCTCGCCCAAGACGTTCTTCACGGTGTGCAAGGAGCTCGCCCGGGGCGACATAGGCAGCGCGTGGTGCTTCACCCTGGCCGCCAACCACGCCCTCCACGTCGCCTCCTGGTATCCCAAGGAGGTCCAGGACCGGGCCTTCGGGAACGGCGACTTCAGGGCGGCCTCGGTGTCCGCACCGACGGTTAGGGCCAGGAAGACCGACGGCGGCTACGTCCTCGACGGCACCGTGGACTACTGCTCCGGCATCCCCTACTCCACCTGGTACCTCGGCCAGTGCATGGTCGAGCAGGAGGACGGCTCCGCCCCGGTGATCAGCATGTTCCTCGCTCCGGAGTCGACCTTCGAGCGCCTGCACAACTGGGGCGGGTCGACGGGCCTGAAGTCCACCGGCTCGGAGAGCATCCGCTTCACCGGCGCCTTCCTGGAGGCGCACCTCGTCATCGAGAACGCCAACATGATCGACATCCCGGTCAAGGACGGCACGGTCGGCTCCAAGCTGCACGGCAACCCCATGTACGCCGGCCGCGGCCTGCTCACCTTCACGGTGTCCCTGGCCAGCCTGGCCGTGGGCGGGCTCTACCACGCCCTCGACGAGTTCGAACTGCTCATGCGCACCCGCAAGACCCCGCTCCCGCCCGTCCAGCCGCGCCTGTACGACGTGGACTACCAGCGCCACTACGGCGCCGCCTGGACGAAGATCAAGACCGCCGAACTGGCCCTCGACGGAGTCATCGCCCAGCACATGGAGCACTGCCGCGCCACCGTCGACGGCACCCGCGAGTACACCTTCGTCGACGACTGGAGCCTGGCCTGCGCGGTCCGCGAGATCATCGTCCAGCTCTGGGAGACGCTCGACCACGACCTGCTCCGCATCATCGGATCGTCGTCCATGCGGCAGGGCGAGCGGTTCGACCGCATTTTCCGCGACATGAGCTCGCTCATCACCCACCGCAACGCGATGCTGCGCGAACAGGCCTTCCGCAACACCGCCTGCCTGTTGCTGGAGATCCCGCCGCCCGAGGCCCGGTGACGGGCCGCTGTGAGACAGGAGCGACCCTGATGAACACATGCCCTCACCTCGACGCCGACGTCGAGCCGATCACCCTCCGCACCGGGTTCTTCTGGATCCCGGGGGAGCACCTCTCCACACCTCACGGCACGGTTCCGCGCGGACCGCTCTACGTCAAGTGGCTGGCGCCCGCCGAAGTCACTCGCCCGTACCCGCTGATCCTCGTGCACGGCGGCGGCGGACAGGGCACCGACTGGCTCGGGACCCCCGACGGCCGGCAGGGCTGGGCCTACGACCTGGTCCGCGCCGGGTACGCCGTGTACGTCGTCGACCGGCCAGGACACGGCCGCTCACCCCATCACCCCGACGTACTGGGACCCGTGTCCCCGCCGCTGCCGCTGGAGTTCGCGAACTTCCTGTTCGCGCCGCCCGACGGCGCCGAGACCCAGACCCAGTGGCCGTGGGAGCGCGGCCTGGAGGGGGCGGAGTTCCAGCAACTCACCTCCGGGATGGGGTTCTTCATGGCCGACTTCGCCGAGGGACAGCGACTGGACGGGGAACGGCTCGCCGCACTCCTCGACCGGACCGGCCCGGCGGTACTCGTCACCCACTCCGCGGGCAGCCCGAGCGGCTGGCTGGCAGCGAACCGGCGGCCCGACCTGGTCAAGGGCATCGTCGCCGTTGAACCGATGGGCCCGCCGTACGGCGAGTTCCCCGGGCTCGGCGAGATGACCTACGGCCTGACCTACGCCGAACTGGCCACCGAGCCGCCGCTCGACTCCCCGGAGCAACTGAAGGCGGACCCCTCCGGCCACCGCGTCCCGGGTCTCACCGGCACCCCGATAGCCGTCGTGACGGCCAGCGCCTCAGCCAGCGCGCCCCAGTCCCCGCCGCTGGTGGACTTCCTCCGCGACGTGGGCGCGGACGCGGAACTGCTCGCACTTGAGGACGCGGGCATCGTCGGCAACGGCCACGGCCTGATCCTCGAGGCCAACTCCGCCGAAACCGTCAAGCCGGTCATCGCCTGGCTCGACCGCCTGGAGGCGTCCCGATGACAACCGAGGACAAGCCCGCGAACCCGACCGCCCAGGCGCTCCCTCAGGAGGCGGTTCGCCGCCTGAGGGAGGTCGTCGGCGCCGACGCGGTGCTCCTGACCGATGCCGAGCGGGACACCTACCGGGACCCGTACTGGTTCCAAGGCGACCGCACCTACGACTCCTCGGCCGTGGTATTCCCCACCTCCACCGAGCAGGTGCGGGACGTCGTGCGGATCGCGGGCGAGTACCGCATCCCGGTGTGGACGTCCTCCCAGGGCCGCAACAACGGCTACGGCGGCCCGTCCCCCCGCGTCCGCGGCTCCCTCCTGATCAGCTTCCGCCGCATGAACCGTGTCCTGGAGATCAACCGCGAACTCGCCTACGCCGTCGTCGAACCCGGCGTCCGCTGGTTCGACCTGTACGACGCGCTGGAAGCCTCCGGCAATGGCGACCTGTGGTGCTCCATTCCCGATCTCGGCTGGGGCAGCGTCATCGGCAACACCCTCGACAACGGCGTCACCTACGGCCCCAACGGTTCCGACTTCCAGAAGCTCTGCGGTATGGAGGTCGTCCTCGCGGACGGCGACCTGCTGCGCACCGGCATGGGCGCCATCTCCGGCAACCCGTCCTGGCACGTCTACCAGCGCGGTCTCGGTCCGGTCCTCGACCCGCTGTTCATCCAGTCCAACTACGGCATCGTCACGCGCGCCGGCGTATGGCTGCAGCGCCGCCCGGAGGCGTACGCGCCGATCTACCTGACCGTCCCCCGGGACGACCAGCTCGCGCAGGCCGTCGACATCATCCGCGACCTCCGCCTCGACGGCGTGGTCCGCGGTGTGCCGAACCTGCAGAACACCATCACCATGGCCGCGCAGTTCCCGGAGCTGCTCGGCGAGTTCATGGGTGCCGAGGGCCCGGCGAGCGAGGAGACCCTCGACGAGCTCGCGGGGCGCACCGGCATCGGGCGCTGGGGTCTGCGCACGGCGCTGTGGGGAGACCTGCCCGTCGTCGAGCACCAGCTGCGGCGCATCCGCGAGGCGTGGTCGGCCATCGAGGGCGCACGTGTCGACCACGGCCGCACGTTCCTGCGCCACGAGTGGGGCGAACTGAGCACCTTCATGGAGAAGGTCCAGGCTGGCATCCCGAGCATGGACCTGATGGAGGTCGTCCCCGACTTCGTCGGACACATCGGCTTCTCTCCCGTCGTCCCCCTCACCGGCACCGAGGTGCGCCGCGTCGTCGACGTCATCCAGCGCATGGTCACCGAGCGAGCCCGCACCAACTTCGTCTGCGCGATCTTCCCGATCAACGACCGCAGCGCGATCGTCGTCAGCAGCATCAGCTTCGACACCCGCGACGAGAAGCAGGTACGGGACGCGGTCGACACCGCGAAAATGCTGGTCAGTGAGGTGGGCGCGCTCGGATACGGCGAGTACCGCGCGCACCTCGACTTCATGGACCTCGCGGCCGACCAGTACGCTTACAACGACCACGCCTATCGGCGCTTCGTGGAACGCATCAAGGACGCCGTCGACCCGAACGGGATTCTCTCGCCGGGGCGGCACGGCGTGTGGCCCAGCGCCCACAGGGAGGCACGCGCGTGACCGTGATCAAGGACGTCGACGGTCTGGTCGCCGTGGTGACCGGCGGTGCCTCGGGCATCGGCAGGGGCATCGCACGGCGGCTGGTGGAGCGCGGCGCGCACGTGGTGATCGCCGACATCGAGGAGGGCCCCCTCCGCGCGGCCGCGGAGGAGATCGGAGCCGTCGGCGTGCGCACGGACGTCTCGGACGCCGCGAGCGTACGCGCGCTGGCGGAGGAGGTCACGGACCGGTTCGGCAAGGTGCACCTGCTGTTCAACAACGCCGGGGTGGCCCCCGAGTCCCGCATCGCGGACATGACCCTGGCCGACTGGAGATGGATCCTCGACGTCAATCTCCACGGCGTCATCCACGGCATCCAGGCCTTCCTGCCGCTGCTGAAGAAACACGGCGAACCGGCGTACCTCGTCAACACCTCGTCCATGGGCGGCTTCGTCGCCGACATGCCCGGCCTCGGGGCGTACGCCACCACCAAGTTCGCCATCATGGGCCTTACCGAGGCGCTCGCCCAGGAGCTGGAGCGGGAGGGCTCGAACGTGGGCGCCGCTGTCCTCGCGCCGGGCACGGTCCGCAGCAACATCGCCCGCAGCCTGCGCACCAGGCCCGCCGAAGCGGGGGGCGACAGCAGCTTCGTGCAGAACGACATCTCCCAGGACGAGGAGCTGGCCAAGCTGCGCTGGCTGGACCCGACCGAGGTGGGAGACGTCGTCCTGGCCGCCCTGGCCCGGGGCGAGAGGCACATCGTCACCCATCCCGAGTGGTACCCCATGGTCGCCGAGCGTGCGGCCGTGATCGAGGCGGCGTTCCAGCGCGCGGTTGCCGCCATCGGAGGAGAACTCTGATGGCCACTGACCCGAAGGACGTCGTCCGGGCCTTCGTCGACGCGCTCAACCGCCAGGACTTCGGCCGTGTCGGCGAACTGATCACCCCCGACTTCAGCTACACGATCATGGCTTACGACCTGCCGGGCGCACAGATGCCGATGGGCGGGGAGACCATGCTCAAGGTGCTCCCGGGAATGCTTGCTCTCTTCGACGAAACCGGCCCCCAGCTCGAGCTCACCCGTCTCGTCGCGGAGGACGGCTGGGTCGTCGCCGAGGCGCGGGGAAGCGGCTTCTTCCGCGACGGGAGCCCGTACGCCAACCGGTACGCCAACTTCTACGAGGTCGCGGACGGCCGGGTCAGGGCGTTGCGCGAGTACATGGACACCCAGCACACGGCGACGTCGTTCGCCGCGGTGCAGTAAGCGAGGTGACGCGGATGTCGGCTCCGCCATCACGGACGCTTCCGCCCGGTATGTCGGCCGAGGAGTTCTCCCGGGCACTGAAGTCGTTGGCGCTGGTCGTCGGCGAAGAGCAGGTACGCAGCTCCGAGGAGGAGTTGGTCGACTTCCGTGACCCCTACTCGTTCCCGGGGCGGGATGCGTTCTCCCCCTCCGCGGTGGTCTCACCCCAGTCGGTCGAGGAAGTACAGGCGATCGTCCGCGTCGCGAACGAGTTCCGGCTTCCGCTGTGGACGGTCTCCCAGGGCAGCAACAACGGGTACGGCGGTGCCGCTCCCAGGGTCGGAGGCTCGGTGGTGGTGAGCCTGCGGCGTATGAACAGGGTGCTGGAGGTCAACGAGGAACTCGGCTACGCCGTCGTCGAACCCGGCGTCCGGTTCTCTGACCTCTACGACCATCTCCGCGCCGGCGGCCACCGCCTGATGGTTTCCACACCGGACCTCGGCTGGGGAAGCGTGATCGGCAACGCGCTCGACCACGGTGTCGGCGGGTGTACGGAGACCACGCCGCGAGCGCCTGCGGGATGGAGTCGTCCTGCCGGACGGGGACCTCCTGCGGACCGGCCAGGGTGCGATGACCGGATCGAAGGCCTGGCATGTGCACCGCCGAGCCTTCGGACCGTCCGTCAGCGACCTGTTCATGCAGTCCAACTTCGGCATCGTGACCCAGATGGGTGTCTGGCTCATGCCGACGCCGGAGTGCACCCTGGTGGGCACCGTCGGTGTCCCCCGCGAGGAGGACTCGAGCCGCTCGTCGACACCCTGAGGCAGTTGATGCAGCGCGTAGGACGTCACGATGTTCCTGTACGACCTGACGAACCAGGACCAGGTCACGGCGGCCTACACGGCATGCCGGGAACTGATCGTCGAGACGGCGAAAGCCGGGTTCGGTGAGTACCGGGCGCATCTCGACGCGATGGACCTGGTCGCCGACCAGTACGACTTCAACGGCCACGCGATGCGCCGCTTCACGCAGAAGCTCAAGGACGCGATCGATCCGGCGGGCATCCTCGCGCCCGGCAAGCAGGGCATCTGGCCGGCCGCTCACCGGCCCTGACAAACGGCGACAAGCAGTGGGGCCCCGGCCGGGGCCCCACTGCTTGCTCTGTCCTGCTTCTCACCGTCTCAGCCGCGGTCGGCGAGGTGGCGCAGCTTCTCCGGCCAGATCCCGTGCCGCCCCGGCGACAGGATGCCGTTTGGGTCCACCGCGTCCTTCACCGTCTCGCAGAAGCGCCGGTACGCGTGGTCGTTGAACGAGTATTGCGCGGACGCCAGGTCCATGAAGTCCAGGTGGGCGCGGTACTCGCCGCATCCCCGCTTGCCCGCCTCGGCCACCAGCACCTTCACCGCGTCGTACGCCCTGCGGCACTGTCCGGCGTCGCGGTAGTCGTAGTTGAGGCCGGTGACGTACAGCGCGGTCCGTTCATTGATGACGAGCAGACCGCCCGCGACGTTCACCCCGACCTGCTCGCGCACGATCCGGTCGAAGAGGTCGACGACCTCGCGCACATCGGTCCCGACCAGCGGGATCGCGGGGGAGAAGCCGATGTGGGCGACACCCTCCGGGATGGCCTCGATCAGCTCCAGGCCGGGCAGGCCGCCCTGGCACTTGTCGGGGATGGAGCGGATCTCGTCGTACTCGAACGGCCCGTAGGTACGCTCGAAGAGCACCTGCCCGCCCGGGATCGCGCTCCACACCTGGCGGATCTTCGCCAACTGGTGCTCGACGACCGGGGCGTCGCCCCACAGCGCCCCGCGCAGTGCCCACCGCCCCAGCCCCGTCGCGTCGGCCATCTCGTCGAGGGTCTCCTCGCTGAAGGCGCCCTCCGCGCCCGCGAACCGGCCCATGACATCGGGGAACTGAGCCGCCAGCGTCACCGTGTTGTACATGCTCGGTACGCCGCGCAGCGTGCCGTCCAGGCGCAGCTTGCGGATGATGTCGACCGCCTGCTCCAGGTGCTGGTCCCGCGGCACCGTGAGGAAGAACGGCGCGTACGCCTCCGGGCGGGGCATCAGCCAGTAGCCCATCCTCGTGACGATGCCGTAGTTGGACTGCACGAACAGCCCGTCCAGGATCGGACCCAGACCGCGCTTGTAGGTGTGCCAGGACTTGTTGTCGGGGATCGCGCCCATGCCGGTGCGCAGCAACTCCCCGTTGGCGAGGACGACTTCCATGCCGCAGGGGGCCATGAAGTCGGCGCCGTAGGGCTGGTAGGTGATGCCGCAGTCGAGGGAGTTGCCGATGACGCTGCCCCAGCCGAGGTCGGGCACGGTTACCATCAGGTCCTCGTTGCCGGACTCCTTGAGCGCGTCGTACAGGTCGAACCAGCGCACACCCGGCTCGACCACCGCGTACGCCAGATCGCGGTTGATCTCCAGCACTCGGTTCATCCGCGTCAGGCTGACCACCACGGTCGCCTTCAGACGCGGGGAGGAGCCGCCGTAGCCGTAGTTGCGGCCCTGCGACGAGGTCCAGATCGGCACCCCGAACTCGTTCGCGATCCGGACGACCGCCTGCACCTCCTCCGTGCTGCGGGGCAGCAGCACCGCGGCAGGGTCGTAGGTGTCGTCGTCGCGGTGCCAGTACTTGTCCCGGTACTGCTCGTGGAAGCGGCCCTCACCGAGGACGACACCGTCCTCGCCGAGCACGTCAGTGAAGAGCTGCAGGGCCTTCTCGCTCAGGTACGAAGTGTCCTCGTTCGCCACGCCGTCACTCATCGCGCGACCTCCGCAACACCATCAGCCGGAGCCGGAGCCGGAGCCGGAGCCGGAGCCGGAGCCGGAGCCGGAGCCGGCAGCCCGGCACCCGCGGGCGGCCAGGTCACCGTCGCCTCCTCCAGCACCGAGCGCATCGAGCGCGGCTCCCGCCCGGCCAGCGTCCGCACCGCGTCGCTGAGGGACGACATGTGCCCGAGGCGGATGGCGCGGCTGAAGGACACCATGTCGTCGCTGTTCCACGGGATCGGGGAGGCGGCGATCGCCTCGGCGTCGTACTCCCGGGGCACGCCCATGGAGTCGAAGATCGCGTACTGCTCCTCGTCGCTGATCGGCACGTACGCGACGTCGGCCCCGCTGATCTCCGCGACCATCGCACACACTTGACGATATGTCAGCTCCTCCGGGCCGGTGACCTCGTAGGCCCGGTCGTCCTCGCCGCGGCCGAGCAGCGCACCGACGACGGCCGCCGCGCAGTCGTCCCGGGAGACGAACCCGACCGTGCCCTCGCCCCAGGCGCCGACCATCGCGCCCGTGGCGACCGCGCCCGGAGCGATGAAGTAGGCCACCGCCTGCGCGTACTGGGCGTCGCGCAGCGCGTTCCAGCGCAGCCCCGACTCGCGGAGCATCGCCTCGGTCGCGCGGTGTTCGACGCAGACCACGGCGTCGTTCTCCTCGTTGCCCGCGCCCACGATCGAGGTGTAGGCGAGGTACTGGACGCCGGCCCGCCCGGCCGCCTCGATCGCGTTGCGGTGGAACCCGATCCGCGAGCCGACCTGGGCGGTGGACACCAGCAGCATCCGCTCCGCCCCCGCGAAGGCCGCATCCAGGCTGTCCGGTTCGGCGAAGTCGGCGTACCGGACGTGGACGCCGCGGTCGGCGTACGACTGAAGCTTGCCGGGCGCCCGCGTCGTCAGGATGACCTGGTCGGCGGGGA
Source organism: Streptomyces sp. NPDC001027 (assembly GCF_040299045.1). Taxonomy (NCBI): domain Bacteria; kingdom Bacillati; phylum Actinomycetota; class Actinomycetes; order Kitasatosporales; family Streptomycetaceae; genus Streptomyces; species Streptomyces sp. NPDC001027. Next base: position 20,170 of record NZ_JBEPBI010000086.1, on the reverse strand, counting down.
CCGACTCGAGCAGCAGTTCTGCTGCGGTCTGTGCCAGCCCTCCGCCGGCACCGGTGATGAGGTACACGCGCGCTCCTTCTGTACTCGCCCGCCCGTCCGTGGCCCGGCCCGCCCGGACGGCGTGACGCTGACGTCGGTTGAGCCACGCTAGCCTTTGTATGACGAGACGACAATGTGAGAAGGGAATTTGGGGCGTGTTGGTCGCGATCGCACGCCACGGGGAGGGTGTTCAGTCGCGCCTTCCTGCGTGAGCGACCTGCTGCCCGAGGCAAAAGTTCGGAAATGGCCGCAAATGAAAACTATCGCGAGCGATTGATTGTCGTACAGGCGTACAGCTGCTATACATCTCCCCTTGTCGGCATCCGGAGGCTTCCTGCGGGGCCGGGAGTCCGTCGCGGCACCACCCCGGTCTGAGTGAGGGTGATGCGCGAGCGGCGTCCCGCTGAGCCCCAAGGGCTACCCCCCGGGGGGCCCGCCTCGAAAGCACCCCTCCCGGGAGAAACCCCGCGAACTTGGATTCGACTGGTATCTGGACGTCGGTCACGCCTGGCGCTACCGTCTGCCTATGTTTGTATGACAAGATGACAATATTGCTGTCTGGCGACGCCAGACTCGGAACTCAGGAGGGGTCAGTGTCGACCCACCCGCTCACGGCCGAGCCGGACGAAGTCCTGGCGGTGGACGGCCTACGCAAGCACTTCGGCCCGACGGTCGCTCTCCGGGACGCCGGGCTCTGCCTCCTCCCCGGCGAAGTGCACGCCCTCGTGGGCGAGAACGGCTCCGGGAAGAGCACGCTGGTCAAGATCCTCAGCGGTGTGCACCGGCCTGACGCCGGCTCCGTCCGGATCGGCGGGAGCCCCGTCGTCCTGCGCACCCCGGCCCAGGCCCTGCGGGCGGGCGTCGACACGGTGTTCCAGGAGGTCCTGGGCGTGGAGAACCGGACCGTCCTCGACAACCTGTGGCTCGGCGGGGACCGACTGCTGCGCCCCGTCTCCGGCGACACGAGCCGGCGCGAGAAGGCCGAGGAGATCCTCGCCGCGCTGCTCGTCGCCCCGCCGCCGCTGGACGCCCCCTTCGGCGCGCTCCGGCTCAGCGACCGCCAGGCCTGCTGCATCGCCCGCTCCCTGCTGCGCGACCCCAAGGTGCTGATCCTCGACGAGGCCACCTCCGCCCTCGACCACGACACCCGCACCCGCCTGTTCTCCCTGGTCAAGGAGCGGGCCGCGCAGGGCATGAGCATCGTCCTGATCACTCACCGGATGGACGAGATCCGCGAGATCGGCGACCGGGTCACCGTCCTCAGATCCGGTGAGACGGTGGGCACCCTGGGCGCGGACTGGGACCACGACGAGATGATCCGGCTGATGACGGGCGGGGCGCACCTCGTGCAGGACACGGTCCGCGCGGCGGCCCGCACCGCCGGCCCGGCCGAGCGCCCGGTCGTCCAGCGGGTGACCGGCTCCCGGCTGCGGCCGGGCGCCGCCCCGTGCGACGCGGAGTTCCGCGAGGGAGAGATCGTCGGGCTGGCGGGCCTGGAGGGCCACGGCCAGGACGACTTCCTGCGGCTCCTCCTCGGGCACGGCGACACCCAAGGGGTCGTGCGCATCGAGGGAGACCGGAAGCAGCCGGTGACCGGCCCCGGGAAGGCGCGGGAACTCGGCATCGCGTACGTCGCACGCGACCGGCGCGGGGAGTCGATCCTGCCGTGGATGTCCATCCTGGACAACTTCGCCATCGCCACCGCCCGCCAGGACGTCGACAAGGGTCTGCTGTCCGGCCGTTCGGCTCAGCACCGGTTCGACCACTACGTCTCCCGGCTGGGCATCAAGTACGGGCGGTCGGCGGATGCCATCACCACCCTGAGCGGCGGCAACCAGCAGAAGGTGATCATCGCCCGCTGGCTGGCCGCGAACCCGAAGGTCCTGCTGCTCAACGATCCCACGCGCGGCATCGACGTGGGCGCGAAACGCGACCTCTACCGGCTGCTGCGCGAACTGTCCAAGGCCGGGCTGAGCGTGGTCATGCTCTCCTCCGAGGTCGACGAACACGTCGAACTGATGGACCGCGTCCTGGTGTTCAGGGAGGGCTCGCTCGCCACGGAACTCAACCGATCACAACTGAGCCGGGAACGGCTCGTAGACGCCTTCTTCGGCGGAGCGGCGGTGACCGCATGAGCACCACGACCAACCACCCCGTCGGTGCCCCGGCCCCCGACCCCACCGCGGCCCCCGGCCCTCGGCCGACGGGTGCCGCCGCCCGGCGACGCGGCCTCAGATCCCTCTTCGCCCGCCACACCTACCTCTTCGCAGCTCTCCTCGCGGCCCTGCTGCTGGTCGCCAACCTCGTGCTGCAGCCCAGCTTCTCGCCCACCTCACAACTGGCGGCGCTGGCCCCGCTCGGCATCGCCGCGATGGCGAGCGTGCCCTCGATCATGAGCGGCCGCGGCGGTCTCGATCTCTCCATCAGCCCGCTGATGACCCTGAGCGCCCTGATGTACGCGACCCAGCTCCAGCCGGCTGGCCTCGGCGGTTACGTCGCCCTGCCGGTCCTGATGGTCATGGGCGCCGCGGTCGGCACGGTCACCGGTCTGCTCATCGTCGTAGGGCGGCTCCAGCCGATCGTCGTCACCCTCGCGATGTTCTTCGTCCTCACCGGTACCGACCTCAAACTGGCGCCCAGCCCCACCACCGTCGCGGGCACCTGGATGGCCGGCTTCGCGGGCTCCATGGGCCCCGTCCCGGGCGGCCTGGTCGCCCTGGCCGTCCCGGCGGTCCTCTGGCTCGTGTTCACCAGGCTGACGACGTACGGCGGCCTGCTGCGCTCGGTCGGCGGCAACGACGTCACCGCGTACACCAGCGGGGTGCCCGTCGGTGCCGTCCGTGTCCTCGCCTACGCCCTGGGCGGCGCGATGGCGGCCGTCGGCGGCTTGGTCCTGATCGGCCTCGCCTCGACGGCCGAGTCCGGCACCAGCTCCGCGTACACCCTCATCGCGATCGCCGCGGTCGCGCTCGGCGGGCTCCCGCTGGCGGGCGGGGGCGGCGGCATCGCCAACGCGTTCGTCGGCGCCGCCGCGATCTACCTGCTGCAGAGCCTGCTCGGAGTGCTGCAGGTCTCGCAGACCTGGCTGCAGGTGATCTACGGGGCGCTGCTCATCGGCGCGGTGCTCTTCGGGGCGATCGCCGCACGTGAACCGAAGGAAGGCCGATGATGACCACCCAGCGAGCCGACCTCGCGGCGCCCACCCCCGGCACGAAGCCGGCCGCCGCCACCGCACCCGTCCGCCCGGAGCCGTCGGCCGGACAGCGCCTGCTCGCCCTGCAGCGGCGCTTCCCGCTCGTCCAACTCCTGCTCACCGCCGCGGTGTTCGGCTGGGGCGCGGCCACCATGCCGGGCTTCCTCGAACCGACGAGCCTGAGATCGGTCCTCGTGCTCTGCGCGCTCACCGGACTCGCCGCGATCGGACAGACGCTGGTCGTGTTGATCCGGGGCATCGACCTGTCCCTCGCCGGGTTCATCGTCGCGGGCGCGGTGACCGTGACCCGGTTCGGCGACATTCCCGGCGTGCCGGTCGGGGTCATGCTGCTGCTCGCGCTCGCCTGCGGCGCGGCGGCGGGTGGCCTCGTCGGCTACGTGTGCCACCGCTTCGGCATCAACCCGATCATCGTCACCCTCGCCGCGGGCTCGATCGCCGTCGGAGTGACCGCGGTCCTCAGCGGCGGCGGCTTCGGCGCTGGCGCACCGGCCTGGGCGACTCGGCTGAGTTCCCCCATGTCGTCCACCTTCGGCCTGCCGGTGCCACCGGTCGTGGTCATCTGGGCGGGGGTGATCGCCGCGGTCTCCGTACTGCTGCACCGCACCCTGCCCGGCCGCAAGCTCCTCGCCACCGGGGCGAGCCCGGTGGCCGCGGACCTCGCGCACATCAGCACCCGGAAGGTCTGGATCGTCGTCTACGCGTTCTCCGCGGCCCTCGCCGTCCTCGCCGGGGTCGTCCTGGCCGGCTTCGCCGGGAACGTCGACAACCGGCTCGGCAACCCCTACCTCTTCCAGAGCATCGCCGCGGTGGTCCTCGGCGGGACCGCGTTCGGCGGCCCCGGCAGCTACACCCGCACCACCGTCGGCGTCCTCCTGCTCACCGTCGTCTCCACCGTCCTCGTCGGACTGGGCTTCTCGGAGGCGGACCAGCAGATCCTTAATGGCCTCGTCATCCTCGCCGCATTGGCCGTCTACGGCCGCGAGCGCAGGCTCCGCGACCAGGTGTGACCCACCTCCGGCCCAGGCCCGAACCACGCCTGACCACTCCCGGCCCACCGCGAACGACCACTCACACCGGCTCTGTCCCGGGCCCTGACGCTCTGTCCCGGGACCCGCGAGCCGGCCGGCACCGCACCCAGGAAGGCAGTCTCTCCATGAACAGATCCATCCACCGGCGCGCCTACACGCGCGTCGCAGCCTCCTCCACCGCGATCGTCCTCACCGTCCTGCTCGCCGGCTGCGGCGGGGCGACCGGCAGGGTCGGCAGCGGCACGGCCAGTGGCAGCGCCACGGAGGCCGGGGGAGAGGCGGCCGCGGACTGCGGCACCGTGCCGACCATCGCGCCCAAGGACCCCGAGGGTGTCGTCAAGGCGCTGCCCGCCCACCTGCGGAAGGCGTACAACGCCTACGGCGAGGAGGTGCTCGCGAGCGCCTGGCAGAAGAAGAAGGCGCTCGGACGCCCCGCCAAGGTCGGCTTCTCCTACCTGCCCGCGTCCAACGTGTTCGCCGCGGCGGTCGTCAAGCAGATGGAGACGAGCTTCGCCACGGCCAAGAAGAAGGGCCTGGTCAAGGGCAAGCTGGTCAAGCGGATCATGACCGACCCGGCGACCATGACCCCGGCCGAGCAGATCCGCGGCTACAACGAGCTCGTCGACTCCGGCGTCGACGTCATCTACATCACGCCGCTCTCGGGCGACGCGATGGTCTCCGCGGTCGACGCCGCCGGCAAGAAGGGCGTCGTGACGGTCGCGCTCAGCTCCACCATCCGCTCCCAGTACGCCGTCAACGTGGCCGAGAACGCCTATCTGAACATCGCCGAGCCGACAGCCCGGGTCGCCGAGCAGCTCAAGGGCAAGGGCAATGTCGTGGTGGTCCGTGGCTTTCAGGGCCTGTCGTCGGAGACGATCGGCTACAAGGCGATCAAGGACATCCTCGCCGCCTGCCCCGACATGAAACTGATCGGCGAGGTCAACGGCGCCTTCGTGCCGCCGGTGGCCAAGACTGAGCTGCTGAAGTTCCTCTCCAGCCATCCGCAGCAGATCGACATGGTGGCGCAGCTCGGCGTGATGGGTTCCGGCGTCTACGCCGCTTTCGATTCGACCGGGCGGGACGTGCCCAAGGTGGTCGACGCCGGCGCGTCGGCCTCGTCGCTGGCCTCCTGGAAGAAGCTGTCGGCGGACGGGTACGAGACCGCCGGCACCGGCGGCAACGGTACCCAGGAGACCAAGGCCCTCTTCAACGTCGGCATGATGGTGCTGCAGGGCGGGGGCCCCAAGGTCGGCACCATCACCCGCGAGCCGTCGGTCATCACCAAGGAGAACCTGTCGGACTACCTGCCGCAGGGCGCCAAGGTCAGCGATCTCGGAGAGGTCAAGGACGGCGAGGCGTGGATGCCGAGCGAGTACCTCGCCCAGTTCTTCGAGCACCCCGCGGACGCCGCGGTCGCTGCGGTGACGAAGTAGCAGGCACGCATGAACGTGTCGACGAGCGACGGCCGCCGGGAGTCCTCCGGCGGCCGCCGGGAGGGAACACCGGGCGGCCGCCTGGCGGGCAAGGTGGCCCTGGTCACCGGTGCCGCCTCGGGCATCGGTCTGGCCACGGTCCGCCGGTTCGCCGGCGAGGGAGCCCGGATCGTGGCCATGGACCTCGACGCCGACCGGACCGCAGAGGCGGTGTCCGGGTACGACGGCGTGGTCCCGGTCGGTGCCGACATACGGGACAGCGCTCAGGTGGACGCGGCGTACGAGCGCGTGCTCGCCGAGTTCGGACGGCTCGACGTCGCGGTGAACGCGGCGGGCATCTCGGGCACGCAGGCCGACATCTGCGATCTCACCGACGAGGACTTCGCGGATGTCGTCGCGGTCAACCTGACCGGAACGTTCTACTCCGTGCGGGCTGCCGTGCGCGCCATGCGCCGGAGCCGTCCGGCGGGCGGTTCGGTGATCAACGTCTCCAGTGTGGGAGCGCTGGCCAACTTCCCGCTGCCGGCGATGTACCCGGCGTCCAAGGCGGGGGTGCTGGGGATGACGCGTGCGGTGGCCGCGCTGGTGGCGGCCGATGGCATCCGGGTCAACGCGGTGGCGCCGGGGGCCACGGACACGCCCATGCTGCCGCAGGACGAGGAGGTCCGCCGTGCCGTCGTCGACCTCGGTGTGCTGCGCAGAGCCGCCTCCTCGGAGGAGATCGCGCACACGATCCTGTTCCTGGCGACCGAGGAGTCGGCGTTCTACACGGGCCAGACCCTGTCACCGAACGGTGGCTACGTCATGCACTGACGGTCAGGTCACCCGCCGGCGGGCGGCGCCGCACTCGGCTCAGAGCGAGGCGCCGCTGAACGGCAGCCCGCTGGTGGCGGACAGCCCCTCGAGTCCGGCCCGCTTCGCCTGCTCGATGTGGTGGTGGCAGGCGCGCACGGCGGCGTCGGGGTTGCGTGCCTTGATGGCCTCGGTCATCGTCCGCAGCTCCTGCACGCTGGTGGCGGTGCGGCCGGGCTGCGCCAGGGAGGTGGCACGCAGGAGGCTGAGCCGGGCCTGGACCCCGCCGAGTGTGGAGTGCACCGAGCGGTTGCCGGAGCCGCGCAGCAGGACGTCGTAGTAGCCGTCCTTCGCCTTGAGGATGCGAAGGGTGTCGCCGCCGGCTTCAGCGGCCTCGGCCAGTTCCTCGAAGGCCCGCCGCAGCTCGGCGACCTGCTCGTCCGAGGCCAGTTCGGTGAACCGGCGCACGGCCAGCGCTTCCAGGACCGCACGGAGTTCATAGAGCTCCACGGCCTCCTGGGGCGAGGGCACCACGACGACGGCGCCCTTCTGCGGGATCGTCTTGACCAGGCCTTCCGCCGCCAGCTCGCGCAGCGCCTCACGGATGGTGGTGCGCGAGACGCCGATCTCCTCGATGAGCTCGCGCTCGATGAGTCGCTGCCCGGGAGCGAAGTGGAAGCTGAGAATGGCCTGACGCAGCACATCGAGCACCTGCTGACGCAGAGGCGCCGCCACTCGGCCCACCTGGGCGGCGAGGTCGGCGGACTCGGTCGAGCCGAGGCGGGGTGCTGAGTTCCCAGATACGGTCACGCAATCAGGATACGGTAAGGCGATCGTACAACCCAGCGGGTGGACCCCTCTGGGACGGAATTTCGGGCGCCGTTTCTTGATGTTCAAACGGCCGATACAGGACGGGCGGCGATGGGTCGGCGCCTTTGACGCTGCCGAGAGTGCAGAATATGCCAATAAATTGTATGACAGGCATACATGGGGGCTGTGATTAGCTGCGGCGGCCTGCTTCCTCACTGGGAAGCTCTGGGGGCGAGCAGGTCTGGGCCGTGTTCTCCGCGTTCTTGGCCGTCCCTGTCCATGCGAGGGTGCCCGAGGCCGATCGGTGACGAGCGGCAGTACAGCCGGGATACCGGTGTCCAGGGCGGAGCACCAGGTCACAGCCCTGCCACCAAACGGGTTTCCCCCCACGGGTGGCGGTCGGGCGGTGTCCGCCCACTGCCTGATTTCAAGCTGCCGGATTAGCCGGTCAACGCGTCTTTTCACAGGTCAGACGGGTCTCCTGGGCGCCCGGGACCGGCACGTGGCCGGCGGTTGCACTTTCCCGCACCGACCCGGCCGTACGGGCCCGCCGCCAAGCCACCCAGGGTGTCGAGCAGGTGGACGTCGTCCACGAGGACCAGCTTCGTCTCCAGGAGGCACAGCAGGTGGCAGCCGGCGTCGGTGATCTGTGCCTGGTTCATGCGGGCCGTGATGGGGATGCCGAGGAACCGGGCGAATTCGCTGACCAGCATCTTGGGTGTGGAGGCCGGTGGCACGGCCAGGAAGACCACGGGCAGGCGGTCCGTGCTGCCTGGGTGCCGGCGCTGCTCGGCGACATTTCCAGCAGGGTGGTGGTCTTGCCGGTGGGGGCGGTCCGGACACGATCAGGCCGCGGCGTGCGGTGCCCTGCTGGCGGCGGTTGAGGAGCATCAGGCGCCGCAGCGACAGGGAGATGCGTTCCATGGCCGGGGTGGTCAGCACCACGAACCGGGAGTGGTAGTCCAGCCGTTCCTTAAGCCACCAGTCCTCGTCGGCGGCCGAATGGGGCTGAAGCGGGGGAGTGGCGACGAACTGCTGCCAGCCGTCCCGCGTGGTCGGCGGCGCGTACGCCGCAGCCCTCGCTCCGTCGCGAAGGGTGCTGTCGGCAGGGGCGTCTGTCACCGTGAAGTCGGTGAAGGGCAGGCTGACACAGCCGCGGGCGCATCCCGCTGCGCACCGGGCGGAGACCCCGCGTGATCGGCGTCGACGACTTCGCCCTGCGCCGACGGCACCGCTATGCCACCGTGGTGATCGACGCCGAGACCCATGAGCGGATCGACGTACTGCCCGACCGCACCGCCGACACCCTTGAGGCGTGGCTGCGCGAGCATCCGGGTATCGAGGTCGTGTGTCGTGACGGCTCGGCGACCTATGCCACCATCCGCCGTGCCCTGCCCGACGCGGTCCAGGGCGGAGACCGCTGGCATCTGTGGCACGTGCGCCGTGAGGCGCTGATTGATCGAGTGGAGGTGGGAGACCTTCGCCGCCGCCCTGTCGCAGCAGGGCGGTGAAGCTGGGGGCAGCCTGACCCGGGAGGTGCCAGAGAGGGTGGCAAGCGGCCCCGACAAAGCCGGGACGCGTCAGCACTGCCTACGTCTGATCTGGGCCGACAGCGGTTACACCGGCCATCTCGTCGACTGGGCCGCCCGCGAGTTCGACCTCACGCTTCAGGTGGTCAAACGCAGCGATGACACCAGTGGGTTCGCCGTTCTCCCGCGCCGCTGGGTCGTGGAGCGGAGCCTGGCCTGGCTGATGCGCAGCCGCCGCCTGGCCCGCGACTACGAAACCCGCACGGCCAGCAGCGAGGCCATGATCCTGTGGTCCATGACCATGGTCATGAGCCGCCGCCTGGCCCGCCGCACCGGCACTACGCGACGGCAGCCGCGCATTCCGGCGCGGGCAGCGTGAACCGACCCGGCTTCCCCTCGGCCAGCCAGCCCCGCTCCATCAGCCGCTTCATCCTGCCCCGCGCGCCCTCGACCCGAGTCGAGGCAGCCGCGTCCCAGCCCAGCCTCGCCGCCACCTGCTTCGCCGTCAGACCGTCACCACCGGCACCCTGGAAGAGCGTCATGATCCGCCGGTAGTCCGGGCCCAGGACGTCCACGGACACCCCGTCCTCCTTGCAGGCAACCGCCCTGCGTGGCCCAGTCGCCGCCACCGGCTCCTCCACGGGCGCCTCGACGGCCACGACCCCGGGGGCCTCCACCGGAGCAGACGCGTCCTGCTCGGCCAGCGCCTCGAGATACTGCTCCAGGCCGATCACCCGGTGCTGCAGCACTTCCTCCGCCTCCGCGCGGGCTGCCCTCACCCGCTCGAACTCGGCTCGCAGCTCCTCCACCCTCACCAGAGCAGCCTTCTCGCGGCTTTCGAGCACTGCCCGCATCGACGGCATCCGCGACCTCCACGCCCTCCAGGACGAACAAGACGCCCCCAGCCTGCCCGGCCAACGCGAAAACCACGACCGACCTGCGAAAACCCGCACATCAGGTTCGGAAAAGAGACTGCTTCTGAAAGCCACGACCTTCGGCATGAGCCTTTTGAGCGGTGCCGCTCCAGGGTGAGGATGGCGGCTGCGATTGACGACATGCGGTTGGGACTGCAGCGGGCCTTGCGGAAGATCCGCCACGACTTCAGTCGTGCGACGCAGCGCTCGACCGGGGCGCGTGCCGCCGACAGTGCGCGGTTGACGTTTTGGTGGGTTGGTGTGAGGTCGCGGCCTGGTGGGCGTCTGAGTGGTGTCTGCCGTCACCCATGGGCCGGCTCCCATGTAGGCGCGGTCGGCAAGGATCGGAATGCCTTGGCGTTCGCAGATTCGGATGATCCGGTGGGTGCGGGCCGCGGTCAGGTCGTGCGCGCGGCCGGGCAGTGCGGATGAGATCCACAGCAGTCGTCCTGCTGGATCGGTCACCACCTGCACGTTCACGCCGTGGCGTCGGTGTTTATGGGAGAAGTCGGCCCGGCTGTCGCCGCCCCGGTCGCACTCCGCGAGGGTGCCGTCCAGCAGGACGTAGCCGGGGTCGGCTTCGCGCAGGCTTCGCAGGAGCCCGGGTGCGCGGTCGGCGAGCAGGGTGATGACGGTTGCGGTGTAGGCATGGGCGGTGCCGACGGAGATGCCGAAGCCTGCCGCGAGTTGAGTGAGAGTGTCGTGCTGGCGCAGGTACACCAGACCGACCAGCGCACGCTGGTGCGGCGGGAGTTTGCACCGTCGGTCACCCTCACGGGTGGCGATGAGCATGGTTACCCACTCGACCAGGGCGTGTGGGAGGTCGAGTGCGGCAGAATAAGAAACCAACGCGGCTCCTGTGCCTGTGGGTTGAGACTTCGAACACCTCCCCCAACGGCACGGGAGCCTCGTGCGTTGCGCACCCTGCGGCGTCACCCGATCGGTGGCCGAGCTGAAAACGCTCAGTGTGTCGGGCGGTCGTGAAATCGCTGTACCGGGTGCCGATACCACCTCGGCGTCCTTGGCCAATTCATGCGCCGCGTAGGAGCCGGTCGAGCCATGCCGCCGACCGCGCGCGTGGGTGGTCAGGGCAACGCGCCCTTGCCTGCGTGGGTGTCCGCGACCGGGATGGGTAGCCCTTGCGAAGGCCCGCAGTTTGGTTTTGGCGCCGGAGCAGACGGCCCCGCGCCACGATCAGCGGCTTCGTGGCGCTCTTGAGCACGACCACGGCCCGCTGGACGGCGGCGGGTTCCGGGACACACCGCGATGGCACCGAGGGAGACGCCCACCTCGGGCCGGGCCAGCAGCCGTATCGGCAGGGGACGCGTGGCCGTACGGCCGTCGGTCTGCCGGGGGCCGGCGGTGTGGTCACCCCCGGCGCAGCCTGTTGGGTCATGCTCATCACCGGGTTCCCTTCGCGGCGAACTTCTCGATCGCGGCGATGGTGGACTCGTCGACGAAGGCCGGGTCGGTCAGGACCGGCTGCTCGCCGCCGCCCATGTAGTTGCCGTTGGTCTCGAAGAGCCACAGGGAGTCGATCGCCAGGTAGCCCTGCAGACAGGACTGCTGGTCGATGGCGAACTGCAGGCTGCCGTCCTTGATGGCGGCGACGACCTGCTTGTCCAGGTCGAAGGTGGCAACCTTGACGTCGCTGCCCGCGTCCTTGGCGGACTCGACGGCGGTGAGGCCGATCGCTCCGTAGAGGGTGGCCACCGAATCGATCGAGGAGTCCTGCTGCAGCTTGGCGGTGATGGTGGACTTCACCGACGGCATGTCGGTGCCGTTGACGTAGAGGATGTCGCAGGGCAGCGGCAAGCTTGGCGGTCCGACAGGCCCTCCACGGAGCTGCAGCACCGACTCGAATGTCAACTGACGTGGTGGCCAGGCAGGTTGGCCACGCTGTGGGAACAGATCCACGAAGTTCCTGTCGGCAACAGCGGCCCGATTACTGCCCGGATCCGCATGCACACTGCCTTTCGGGAACGCCAGCCGGGCCAGGTCGGCTGTTTGGGTCGTACCCTTGTCCGGCGGGCGTGGATGCAGCGACATCTCGATCACCTCACGCTCGCGCCCGACGCCCGTTCCTGCCGTCATCCCCCCGACGCAAGGTCATTTGGCGGCCACCGCCGAATTCGCCATCGGCATCCTTGGCGGGTCGCGATCCGGCGGTTTGTATGCGACGAGCCAGAATGAGAAGACGGTCGGGAGCGTCGTGCAGGAGCAGACGGAGTCGGAAGCCGTCACGGTACAGGCCGGCATCCTCATCGTCGTCGGCGACTGTCGCGGCATCAGCGACCGCCCGCAGCAGGCTTTCCAGGGCTCGTGGGCCTGCGTCGGCGAGCAGCAGGAAGGCGTCTTCGACCAGGATCGTCAGTGGATGCGCGGGAGGTGGCCCGTCGATATCGGAGTACGAGGAAGACGTCTCCGAGAGACAGTCGTAGAAGGCGTTCCAGTTCCTACCGAAGTAGGGAGGAAACTCCAGGACCTGTGCCCATTCGGAGAAGAGCTCCCTTTCGGTGCGGCAACTACCGCCAGCGATCAGGGCATAATCTGCTTCCGAAGGAGTTTTCTCATCTGTCAGTTCCAGCCAATGCATGAGGAAATCCTCGGTGTTGAAGTACGGGACGTACGGAGGGTTCCACGGCAGACGACACCGCGGAACCCTCCCGCGCGTCAGATGCTGATCAGTGCCAGTGCACCGATCAGGAAGGCTGTCCACTGCCCGTAGATCTGGTCACCGACCTCGTCGGCCTGGCCGAGCGCGACGTTGTTCTGGACCTCGAAGTCTGGATCCTCGATCGGCACGAAGGAGACCGGGTCGGGCTCGCCACCATGGTCGCCGCCGGCGGGCGGATCGCCCGCGGTCTCTTCCGCAACCGGCGGCAGGGAGTTGTCGACGGTGAAGGTGTTGTCGGGCACGCTCGGCTCGGCGTCATCTACATCGGGGAGGTTCTGGTAGGCGTAGAGGTGGAAGTTGGAGTAGTGGTCGCCGGTGTAGAAGATGAAACCGTTGGTGGAATCCCGGACGATTCGATCGGCGTTGCGCTGCGTTCGTCGGGTTGGCCGGAAATCGATGTCGTACTCGTTGAAGGTCGGTGGTGCCGCGTTAGGGAAGGTGGCCTGGATGTATGCCGTGAGCTGACCGTCCCGGTCGCCGTAGTTGCCGCCGCGGTAGATGAACGCGGTGTTGCCGTTCTGGTCTTGCTCGGAAGACGTGGCCTTGTTCGTCGGCCAGGCCTTGGCGCCCCAGAAAGCGACCATTTCGTTGAGGCGGTCGGGGAAGCTGAAGCTGCCGCCGTCGTCGACGGCGGCGCTCGCCTTTTGCCGCGACTCGGTCGTTAGTAGGGTCACGCCCCCCAGAACCGTCGCGACGGCCAGGAACAAGGCCAGAAACTTCCCGCTGAGCCAGCGGGAGCGGCGCTTGTGGCGCCTGTCTCCCGCAGGTATGGAGGCTGGTGTTCTTTCCACAGTCATTCGGGACTCCTCAAGCATGAAGCCGTGCCGGAGCGCCGAAGTCACTCCGTGCAGCCGGGGGGGGGGTAGCTGACGGCCACTCGCGTGGCGCGTGCAGAGTGGGATCACTGAGTGATCGCGTGGTGCGCTCACGAGTGTTCTCGGGAGCCGCGGAGCTTCACCAGAGTCAAACGTCCCGACCGCCGAGTAATATCAGGAATCCTGTCGATCGTCCGAGCGCTGGCGCCGAGCATTGGAGCGACGGGACCTACCTGGCCGAGCACGAGGACATCGTCGTCGTGTCGGTCAACTACCGGCTCGGCGCGCTCGGTGGCCTCGCGGTCGACGACACCGGCACACTCGGCAACAATTTCCTCCTCGACGTCGTGCAGGCGCTGTGTTGGCTGCAAGAGAACGTCGCCGCGTTCGGCGGAAACTCCGAGCGCGTCACCATCGCCGGGGAGTCCGCCAGCGCCTTCATACCGCGCTGATCGCGAGCCCATACGCGCAGGGACTCTTCCACGCGGGCATCGTGCAGAGCGGCCACCGCTCCGGCAACGCGGCCTTCGACGCAGCCCACCGAGCCCGGGACCTGTTCCTGGCCGAGCTGGGCGTGGAGCGTGACGAGCGGCTCATGGCACGTGCGCGCTCCGCCGAGCTCGCCGATCTGCAGCGCGCCCAGCAGGCGACGGCAGGACGTCTGGTCACGCCGTTCAAACCGGTCATCGACGGGGACGTACTACCCTCTGGGGTGCTGGACCTCTTTGCGGGCGGCGTGCAGCAGCCTGTTACGCTGCTGCTCGGCACCAACCAGGACAAGCACAATCTGTTCGCCGCCAACGGCTGGGGCCACGGCACCGGCCACACGGCACCCTTGCGGGAGCGACTCCAGGGCATGATCATCGACGGCGATCCGGCGACGGCCGACAACCTGGCCGCCTCGTACGCGAAGCTGGCCGCCGGCGCCGCAGGCGGCTGGAGCCCGAACGAGGCGGCCTGGAACATCGTCCGCACCGACCTCGACTGGCGCGGCCCCCAGAGGGGACTCGCGCTGGTCCACGCCGATGCCGGAGCACCGGTGTACCGCTACGAGTTCGCCCTCCGGTCTACGGCGGAGTGCTCGGGGCGGCCCACTCGCTCGACATCCCTTTCGTCTTCGGCAACCTCGACCGGCCCGGCGTGGCCGAACTCACCGGTGACGATGCCGCGAGCCCCGACCGCCGACAAGTGTCGGCCCAATGCACGCAGGCCTGGGCGTCATTCGTCCGGGACGGACGCCCTGCCTCACAGCACCTGCCCGAGTGACCGCGCTACGACCGCGACGGCCAGCGGATCATGGTGATCGGCCCCGATCCCGCGGTTCTCGCCGCCCCGCACGCCAACCGGCTCGCCGTCTGGGAGCAGATCCGCGCGGTGGCGCCGCTTTCGTCCTGAGCCGTCGTGGTTCGAGCCGGACACCCGCGGACACCGCCCGGGCGGCCGAAGGCGAGAGCCCTCGCGAGGGGCCGCCCACGGCGACGGGAAGAGCTGAGTAGCCGGTCCAAGTGGGACCGACTCCCTCGACCGCTGTGTGGAGCGCTGTGCGCGTGGCGGCCCGCAGCGCCTCGGTGTCGGCCTGCTCGGGTAGGCCGTCGCCCGACTGTTGGGCCGCATGCTCGGCGGCGGCGCAACATGGCGGCCTGGGTATTGATCTGAAGGTCCTCCGCTGACATGCCCGTACAGGTGGCGAGGACCTCAGCGATGGCTGGTTCGTGGTCGTGCTGGAACTGCAGCCAGACGGCACGCAGGCTCGGCTCCGTGTGCGTGAGACGGATGAGGGTCAGCGTAATCGCCAGGTCCGACGAGTGCGTGCCAGACGCGGAGTCCAGGCTGGCGAGTTCGTCTACGACCTGGCTTATCGTGCTGCCCGGCTGCCCGGCTGCCCGGCTGCCAGTCGCCCAGCACCCGCGTCACTTTGGCCACCCGTGGTGAGCAGGGGCTGGACGCAGGACTCCTTGGTAGCGCCGGGCAGAGTACGCGTCGAGACACCCGCACCGTTCGCGATCTCATCTACGGACGTGGCGGCCACGTCCTTGCTGGTGAACAGCCGTACCGCCTCGTACGCGATGGGACTGCTGCATGATCGGGTGACAGCGGGGTTTATGCAGCCAGAGCTGCGGGTGGGGTCATGATGGTCTCGTACTCGGCAGGGGTCGATCGGCCCAGGCGTCGTTGCCGTCGGCGCCGGTGGTGAAGCCGGACAAGGCGATGACGAGCGCTCGGTCGACCTCACGGAGGGTCCAGTGTGTCCATCCCGGGCCTCACCAAGTTCCTGGGCAACACGACGTGCCCGGACGAGCCAGGGATTGTCCAGGTCCTGGTCACGGCGGCGGTCAAATCGCCGGTAGTCACGGGTAACGTCGAGCAACGACGGCTGAATCCACGAGGGCGGTGGGATTGCGGGTTCCGGAGGAATCGGTTGCCGCAGTTTGCGGCGGCCTGCCTTTCCGAGCAGGGGACCGGGCTGGCGGATGCGATGCATCCTGGCGAGGAACAGCTGCTGGCACTGAAGGCGTGCCAGATACGGCGCGAGAACGACCATCTCTCCATTGGTCTTGGCCTCCAGGCTGGCCTGCAGCCAACACAGCCGGCAGTAGCCCTTCTTCGTGGGCACGGACCGGCGGCAAGCTGAGCATTCACCCACCTCGTGCAGGGTGGCGAAGGTGTAGCAGGCTCGGCAGGAATACCCGGGCAGCTGTCCCCAGGAGAAGCAGACCCTGCAGGAGGCCGGCGGCTTGTCCGCTCTGGGCGGTGTCAACGTTGATCGCCCGTCACATCGGGGGGAGGGATCGGCCGTCACGACGCCGCGGCACCACGGCGGGCACGGTCCCGCTGGCGGCCGCTGCCGTCGGGGCGGCCTCCTGGCCGGGCCGGGACGCCTTCTGCGGCTCGGGAATCAGCAACTCACCGATCTCGCAGCCGAGGACCACGCAGATCACATCCAGGTCATCGAGTTTGAGGGAGACTGGCTGCCCGGACCACAGCCCCGACATCTTCCCCGCCGAGATCACCAGGCCGTGTTCGGCCAGGCTCCGTTGCAGGTCGGACGCCTTCCAGATGCCCCGGTTCGCCGCGGTCAGTCGCAGGTTCCACCTCATCGGACCAGACCTTCCAGCCGCCGAGCGGCTCGTTCATGCCCGGCCACCCAGGCATCCTCGACCCGCGTGCGGTGCACGTGGACGTATCGCATCGTCGTGGCGATCCACGAATGACCCAAGACTTCCTGGATCGAGATGAGATCCAGGCCGTTCAAGTACAGCTCGGACGCGCAGAAGTGCTGCAGGACGTGCGGGGTCAACTTGTCTGCCCAGCCTGGTAGATGGGCTGCCCGCATCGGCGAGGCCGGACCTGAGGGCATCGTCGCCAACGCGTCGCGGTGACCCGTCCGCGCTCTTGCGCTCGGAGGGGAAGAGCGGGGCACCGGGGCGGGTGTGATCGCCGCCGAAATGGCCCCAGACGTCCTCGATGAACCATCGCAGAGTGCGCCCCGCGTTGTTGATCAAGGGCACCATGCGCTCACGTGGACCTGAGCCCCGCGAGCCCTTGCCATAGCGGACGTGCAGTTTGCCGAACCTTCCCAGGCCCCACTTGATGTCCTCCAGGTCGAGGCGCCGGGCCTCGTTGACCCGCAGCCCGACCTCGGCCATCAACTTGGCCGCTGCGTAATTGCGGGCCGTGGGGCCAAACTTGCGGCATGTCGCCAACTCGCCGCCCCAACCGGTGAACAGCGCGGCAACTTCGTCGGTGTCCGGCGGAATCCGAAGCTGAGCGTCCTTGCTCCCGCGCGGCCGGTTCATCTCGTCGATCGGGCACTCGACGACCCGGCCGGTCATCTGGTGGATCTCGACCTTGTGCCGCAACTCCAGGAACGCGAAGTACGTGGTCAGGGCTTGGGACCGGGCCAGGCGGGTCCCGCTGGGCGAACCTCGCAGCGTCCGGCCGAAGTAGGCATCCGCGTCCTTCGGTTCCATGTCCCACAGTGGTCGACCGAACCAGGTCCGCACCTGTTCCAGGTGCCCGACGTCGCCGCGGATGGTGCTGTCCGCCAGGCCAGCAGACGCCCGCGCCAGCACGAACCCGGCCAACACATCGGTCTCGAACCGCGCCAGTTCCTCGGCCGAGGCCGGTGCCCGATGTTCACGCAGATCCCGTACGACCGCCAGCGACGCCAACCCGAGCCTCCTCGTCTTCGACCAGGCCGAGGCTCGGCCGGACAAGATGAGAACGCTTCAAGAATCCCGACGTTACGTCACCGAACCACAGAGCACCCGAAGGAGGAAGAAACCCCTGGCCACGGGGCCAGGGACTCAGCGGGGCTCAGGGGAACCCGCGGGATGTCGCATATGCTCGACATCGAGACACACCAGCCCGTCGACCTGCTGCCGGACCGCACCACCGCGACGGTGGCCCGGTGGCTCGCCGAGCATCCCGGCGTCGAGGTGATCTGCAGGGACCGTTCCACCGCTTACGCCGAGGCCGGACGCCTCGGAGCCCCGGACGCGGTGCATGTCGCGGACAGGTGGCACATCTGGTCGAACCTCGCCGAGGCGGTCGAGAAGACTGTCGTCCAGCACTGTGCCCTGCTGCGCGAGTCCCAGGACACCACCATTGCCGCCGCTGCCGAGGCCCTGGAAGGGCAGGACCTTGACGTCGCTCCCGCGGCGCCGCGGACCACCGGCCGCCTGTCCGACCGGGTCCGTGAACAGCACGAGGCCGTTCACGCTCTGCTCGAACAAGGCATTGCGATGCGGGAAATCGGCCGCCGGCTGGGACTGGCCCGCAACACCGTGCGCCGCTACGCACACGTGGCGAGTGCGGACGAGCTCCTGGTCGGGCGGTGGACCGGCCGCACCAGCATCCTCGATCCCTACAAGCCCCACCTGCACCAGCGGTGGGCCGAGGGCTGCACCGTCGCCCGCCGCCTGTTCGAGGAAGTACGCGAGCGCGGCTACCCCGGCGGCGAGAACGTCGTGAAGGTCTACGTGGCCAAGCTCCGCGCGGACTTTCCGCCCACCCCGCCCCGCAAGGCTCCGTCCGTGCGGGACGTGACCAGCTGGCTCACCCGCCATCCCGACCGCCTCATCGACGATCAGGCCCAGCAGCTCAAAGCGATCCTCGCCCGCTGCCCCGCCCTCGGCCGGGCCGCCCACCACGTCCGCGCGTTCGCCGAGTTGATGAACGACCGCTAGGGCAAACACCTCGACCAATGGATCACCCAGGTCCAGGCCGACGACCTGCCCGCCCTGCACACCTTCCTCACCGGCCTGGGCCTGGACCTCGACGCCGTCGTCGCCGGCCTCAGCCTCCGCTACAGCTCCGGAGCCGTCGAGGGCCAGAACAACAAGATCAAGATGCTGAAGCGGCAGATGTTCGGCCGCGCCAACTTCGACCTCCTCCGCAAACAAGTCCTCCTCACCGCGCGAGGCCGTTCATGATCGCGGTTGTGGTGACCCTCCGTGGCTCCAGCACTGAAAGTGATCCAGAACCAGAATTCAGGCGTCGCCGAGACTCATGAGGCAGGCCGCGGTCGTGCTGCTCTGCAGCCGAGCCGCAGTGAAGGACCAGCACGTCGTATTGGTGTGCGGTCAGGCGTCAAGGCGCGCGGCGTCGGGCCTGGCACGGGTGCGCGAAAGTGTCCAGGCTTTGGCCGACCGGGTTGACCATGAGATACACCCCGCAGCAGGGGTATGCCTAACCGTGGCCGTCATCAGGACCACTCCCACACGCATGGGCTGGGTCAACGGCTGTTTCCCGGCAAGGGCCGTTGCCGGGAAACAGCGGGGGATGTGCGACCGTCTCAGCGGCAGTCAGCGGCGCTGTTCACTCCGCGGTCGCGGAAGACTATCTGACCGCTGGGGGTGCCGTCGGAGTTGACTACGTTGCCGACGGCGTCGTAGTAGGCACCGTAGGAAGTGATCTGGTTGTATCCGCGGCCGCGCCAGGAGTTAACTCCTGTCTTGCCCCACCGATACTCATCGACGTGGAAGACCGGGTTGCTACGAACCGTACGCATCACGGGGCGCTGCGCAATCCAGGCTTTCCTCCGCGGGGGAACGCTGATGCCTGTGGTCCTGGACCAGTCCTTGGCCTTGGAGTACGACCAGGTACGGGTATAGCTGCCGCCCGCCTCGACCGCCAAGACCTTCTCGATGATGGTCCACTCGATGCCGAAGGAGGCGGTGACGCTGTTGCTTGTCGTGCTGGTAGTGGTTCCACCCTCCCTGATTTGTTGGTTCCCCGTGGCTCTGTGGCTGCAGTTCACCAGCGTGTCGCTGACCTGCTTCTCGGGGCCGTTCCAGGTCCAGCTGGTTGATTCGGGGTAGGAGCAATGGCCGCGGAAGAGCTCCCAGGGACGGGCCGGCGGGAACGCTTTATCCCCCGCCCACTTCTGCCATGTCAGCCGCTGGAGCTCACCGGTCTGAACGTTGATCTTCCAGTACGAGGTAGAAGTGGAGCCGTTACAGATCGACATCATCAGCTTGTTGGCGTCAAACGGCTCGGCTCTCATGATGTCGGTGGCGGCACTGGCGGGCGAGACGCACGTCAGCACGGAAGTCAGACCCAGCGCAGCGGCAATGCCAACTCGTTTGATCATGCTCCTGGATTGCATCTGGATTCTCCTGCCTTTGAGGGGATACCGATCCACAGGCGCAGCACACAACGGGCGCCTCAGGGTGATCGTCTCCGCAGGACATCACACGTTTGTCCCGGGATGAGGCCGAGTCTTGGGGAACACGAGTTGACCATCAACCCAGGTCAAGCAAGTAGACAATGGTCCTGAGGTGGTCGTCCACCTCCCACCCGCACGGTCGAGCAGACACTGGTCTCAGAAGGCTTCCGCATACCGGTCGGTGGACGTGTTCAGTCGAACTGGGTTCTGGATCGGGTGATCGCGGCGGTGTCGGCGCATGAAGACAGA
>NZ_JBEPBI010000085.1:0-32800 GCF_040299045.1 Streptomyces sp. NPDC001027 | reverse complement strand
GATCACGGGGCGGCCGTGCCTGTTCTGCACCCGACCCCACCCAATCTGGTCATCCGTCAGGAAGCGGGCGTCAGCCGACTACGCCGAAGCCCTGGGCCTCAGGTGCGTGCGATGGCCGCTTTACCGCTCACAGGGGTGAGCGGACTATCGATAGTGAACGTAGGAAGACGGCTCATGCTGCGTCCTTCCAGCCAGGCGTTAAAGACCGCGACGATCAGGCAGAACTGCTGGTGCGGCGAAGGTCGGGCCGGCGCCTTTTGGGCTGCCATGCCATGAATACGCTCCCGCAGCAGGTACACAGGATCCGTGGCTTCCAGTCCCGTTCCGTCCGTGATCCTGACGAAGAACTCGTCGGCAAGCGCCGGGTAGCTCGGATCAGCCCGAGCGATATGCCACCACACGCAGCCGAGGGTCGGCAGCCCGACAGCCCCCTTGAACTTGCGGTAGGCCGACCGGGATACGGTGACGCAGTCCCGCAGCATGGGGTTGGCGTCGATGAAGTCAGTGAGCTCGTAGCCCGAGAGACTGTCACGGCCCCCGCCGTGCTTCCGCACCGTCTTCTCCTCCTGGAGCCGGTACACCCAGCGGGCGATCGTCTCCAGCTTCGTCGCGTTGCTCTCGCCCCTCAGCGCCAGTGTCTCGTGAACCTTGCGGGGCCGGCCCGTATCCGTGTACTGCTGCGCATCGAAGTCGATGCCGACAGCGACACCCATGACGAAGGACTGCCCCGAGTCGACGATCGCGGCCAGCCGGTGCTGGCCGTCGATGATCAGAGCCCACGCGTAGCCCGGGTGATGGCCGAACTTGAGGGTGTCGCCTGTGGTGACGAACCGCTTGGCCTGCATGGCCTTGGTGTGCCGGGCCCGGGCCAGCGGCACCATCTTGCGATTGTGCAGATTTCGCTCCCTCAACAGGACGTCTGCCATGCGTGGAGTGATGGTCACGAACGCAATGTCCGGTGTCCGGCTGTCCAGCCGGATCTCACCCGTGCCATGCCGTGGCAGCACCAGAAGGGTCGGCCGCCGCATCTGAGATACCGCCGTCTCCTTGGGCTTACTCACTGACGCCGTGCTCATCTTCGGCCCCCACGATTCCTCAAGCCAGGGCCGCAGATTCGCGGCCTTCTATACCGATTAACGCTCCTGACTCACTCTCGCTTCGGCCGCATTGAACGAGGAGTGAATTTCATGTCAAAGCGTGACTTGCCAAGGGTTGAAAATGGGGACCAAACCGCTGTGACGTCCACACGGTGAAGGCACATATAGCCGTTCGGCAGTCCCCCAAAAGGGTCCTTTCGATAGCGGCCACACACTGATCGGCACAAGCGCACAGCCCCAACGGCGTCGGCACATCCGACCCAGCAGGCCTGTGGCCTCGGTCGCCCCTGACATCGCTACAGCGCGCGCCTCACCGATACGTTCGCCCTCTGACCCGCAGCGAAGACGAAGTCGCCGGTGTACGTCCACCGGCACGCCAGTTCACTCCGGCCGCGGTTTTCGAGCGCGGGTGAACTCCTTTGCCTTCTCGACCCGTGAGCGATGAGGGCCGCCGGGGCTCTCGCAGCGAGCGTCGGGGCCCTGGCTGCAGTCGGGGCACGTGACGTCGTACACGCGCCACGGAGGCGGTGGCGGGGTCTGCTGTTGCTGTTTGGCCTTTCGTTCTTCGAGGATCGGCTGGAGCCGCTCGTCATGGGGGACGTTCCGCACCTCGCCGGTGCCGGTCTTGTTGTCGATGACGCAGTTCTGGCCTTGGCCGGCGTGGCAGCGCGGGCAGCTTCTCTTGATCCAGTATCGGCGTGCCACCTGCTTGTGCAGATTCCTCCTTCTGGGCTGCTGCTGGTCTCCGGCGGGTGCCACCCGGGCGGGCCTGGCCGGGGAGGGCGAGGTCGGCTGGTTGAGGCCTGCGCGCTCCTTCCAGTAGGCGATCTGGATTGCTTCGCGGTCGCCCGTGAGGCTCCCTGCGTCGGCCGCTGCCTGGATGGCCTTCTCCACCAGGGGGCGCATCTGCGCAGGTTGCAGGTGTCGCCCGGTGCGGCTGAGATCATCGAGGATGTCCCGGACTCGCTGGTATGCCTCCGAGGTGAACGCGGTCATGTAGTCGGCGGCCTCGGCCGCGATGACATCCTCGGTGTCGGTGCGGTCGTGGCTCGCGGTCGCGTTGACGCGAGCCAGGAGTTCCCGGATCTGCTTGGTGCGCCGGGCGGCCACGGCTTCGTCCAGGCGGGCGAACAGGTCTCGCCGGACTTCGGCCTGCCCCTCCAACCAGCGGTTCGCCTCCGCCACGGCGGCGCCCAGTTCGGCCTGGGTCTGCTGGCTCACACCAGTTACGGCAGCGATCTCGCCCAGTACCCGGTTGACCACGACCACGGACTCCACTTTCAGGGCATCAGCCAGCCGACGCAGGACGACCTGGGCGCGTGCCCCGGTGTCCGGAACCTTCTTGGCCTTGCCCGTCGGCCACCGTGACGGAGAGCGTGTGCTGCGGGCGCGGACGATCCGCTCGACCGCCGGCGTCGACAGCCCCCGCTCCGTCATCTCGCAGTCGTCCAGCGTGAACCACTCGGTGTCCCGCGCGAACGCCTCCGTGCCGATCTGGACCTTCCGGGTGGTGCCCTCGCTGTTCAGCTGGATGCGATGGACGTACCAGCGGTCGATCAGGGTGTCCCGGTCCACCGGCACCGACACTCCGAGCACCGGCTCGAGGCCGTCCTGGTCCCACGCTGGCTGAACCGCCTGGTCCAAGTGCACGCGCAGCCCGCCGTGCTGGAACTGGATGTCCACGACCGAGCCGATCGGCGCTCCCTCGGGCTGAGTGAACTCGAAGTCGGCCTGAAGGTCGAGGTTGCGGAGCCAGGCGGCGGCCACGGACTTCACGTACAGGTGGTCGGCGCTGTTCACGCCACGGGAGCGGCGGCCGCACAGGTGCGGGTGCCCGTCGGGGCCGGGGTAGTGGGCGAAGTGGCAGACCCTATCGGTGTACAGCTTCGTCGTCAGCTGGAGGCCGCAGCCTCCGAGCAGCAGCCCGCACCAGAACGTGTCGTGCTCGTGATGGCGGCGGAAGGCGTCCAGCTCGATCGCCTCCAGCGGCAGCATCAGCGGATCCTCCGAGTCCGCGCCGCCCAGGACCGCCGTCTGAATCTGCCGCCTGTCACCCTGCACGAACCCCCACCTTTCATCCCAACTCATCGTGCCATCAACGGCGTTGGCCTCACAGACGATCGACGTTCTCAAGCCGTCGTACGCAGTGGGGCAGGCTCGGCAGGAACGGTCGACGTGCCGGCCTGACGGGCAGCACGCTCCGCCCGGGCCCGCCGCAGTGCAAAAGCCCGGGTTGCTTCGGATTCGTGGCGACGCTGGACACGGGCTACCTCGATCGGGGCCCGCTGGCGAGACATGGTCGCCACGCGGGCGCGCCTACCCGGGCACCGGGCGGTGAAGGACCCTGACGCCTTTCCCTCCATCCGGGTGCAACGGCCCCTACCGGGCTGCGGGCACTGATGTCCAGGTCTTCCGTCGATCGAGAGCAAATTCCCTGCTTCTGCGAATGATGATCACCCGATGGGGCAATATCCTCGAACATCCCTGCCTGACTCGGCGCCCGTGACCAGCTCGCGGTCCGTTCGGTGGGCAGGGGGATCACAGGCGTGGCTGCCATGTCTGGCGAGAGCCGCCGCTCCCCGCTCCGGCCAGAGAAGGAGGGGGCGGCGGCCGATCCCCCCAACGGGAAGTGATCTCCGCTACACCCACAGTTCACAGACCGTTGCCCAACGTCACTCATTCGAGACCGTGCAGCCACAGCCGGTGTTGACGTTCCGTCGCACCATCAACCGGCGATTAGCCCGGCAGTGAACCGATTTGCCCGATCTTGGACGGGGTGTCTCGGCACTGTAAACGCAGACCCGAATCCTCCGGTTCCCGGGGCCAACACTGCGCAGGCACAGCGAAGTTGCCCGCGGTAGACGGGCCGTGCATTCTGACGCTCCCAGCACGGTGGCCTTCTGGCCGGAGCCCGCCGACCGCTGGATCTGTCACTCGCCAGACACCCGTGCGGTGCCCCAGCACCGCCGGGCCAACCCCAGGAGACCATCCGTGTCGACCACCCTGCCCGCCACGCCGCCTCCCGACCCGTCCGCGCAGGACGCCGGCAACGACAGCCGCCATGCGGTCCACGTACGCGTTGGACGCCACTTCGAGCTCAAGCTCTACCTCTCCCCCACCGTTCTGGCCGCGCTGCTGGGCGGCGGCACCACCACCGCCGCCCTCGTCACCGTCCTCGCCCGGTAACCGCCAGGCGCAGCGGGGGCTGAGCCGGCCAGCGGCATCAGCCCCGGCTCTGCGTCCGGGCGCTCAGCCGTCGTCTGGCGGGCCCGGCTGCTTTCGTATGCCGGTCCGGCCAGGATGCTCACATGGACGCATCGGTGTGGGTGGGCGCAGTGTTCGGTCTGGCGGGCACCGGAATCGGCGGGGCCCTTTCCATCTGGGCCTCAGTCATGACCCAGCGACGGCAGGCAGATCACGAACGCGAGGGCCAACGGCAGGCGCGCGCATCCGCAGCCGTCGAGGCCGTCCTGACGGAGCTGTTCGAGATCCAGCGTGATGCCCGCCGGGCCGGCCCCGACAGCGATACTCGCAGAGTCGCACTTCATGAGCGTGTGCTGAACATCCAGGTGCTGATGCAGCGCGTCCCCGACGCGGCCCTTCGCGACCGGGTGCGCGAAGCCGCTCTCTTCCTGCCGCTCTCACCTGCTGGCGATACGCGGACCTGGGAAGAGCGAAGGGTCGACCGGATGTATCTGTGCGCCGATGCCATCGCCTGCCTGGGTGCCTACCTCCGCGGCGAACCGATGCCTGCGCGCGTGAGCCGAATCTCGGAGATACGCACCCTATGGCCGCACCCTGACATCGGATCGGACAGGGATTCCTTCATCTACGAGTCGGAAGAATGATCACCAAAACGGGAGGCGCTACGGGCCCGGACGGTGCATGACGGCATAGTCACGGCCGAACCGGTTGGCCTCCAAGGCGGATCCGGTCAGCCTGTGCAGCCAGAACCCGTACGCCACCGACTCCATCTGCTCCCGCGTCAGACACAGCTGCCACCGGCCCGCGCTCCGGTCATGCACCGCCGCACGGACCTGCTCGGCGAGCCCCGGCGCCGGAGGTTGCCGCAGCTGCCCGGCCAGAGCGACAAACACTCTGAGCGCCGCCATCTGCGACGGCAGCAACTCCACCAGCCGCTCCCGCGGCCCGGGCCCGGACGACGCCGGGGCCGGCCGGGTTCGGGCGTAGGCGAGCAGATCGTGGCCGGCCGCGGACAGGCGTACCGCCCAGCGCACCGCCCGGCCCTCCCAGGCCGACAGCTCGGCACGGGTCTCCCGGTCCGCCTCCTCCACCAGCCCCTGTCCGGCGAGCACCCGCACCGCAGCACGCAGTGGCGCCGCCCCCGTGTCCAGCACCCAGCCGTGCTCGAACCTCTCTTCGCACGCCCGCACCGTCTCGAGCGCATCAAGGGGCCTGTCCGCCCGCACGCCGCCGTGTCCCTTCGCCGTTCCAGCACCTCGGGCAGACGACCAGGTGGAGTGAGCACCATGGGCCCGTTCCTCGCCCGGCTCGAGGGTGCCCCAGGGCGGCCGGGTACGGGGGCGGTTCGGCCCGGCTGTCGTGCGATCGTGTGACTTCCTCGCCGTACGGGTGATGTACGGGCCGGACGGCTGCTGCAGCGCCCGGGGGCCGACTACGAAGATCACAGCCCCGTCTTGATCTTCGGAAGGACCCGTTCGTGCGCCTCGCCCGTACCGGACGCACCGCAGCCGCCGCGCTGTCCGCGCTCGCCGCCCTGCTCACCCCCGCCACCGCCCACGCTGCCGCCCCGGTCGCGGCGCCGCAGCGGTACGCCCCCGGCGACACCGTCACCCTGCCCGTCCGTGACGCTCTGGCCGGGCTCACGGTCGCCGACGAGAACCGCTCCGGCTACAGCCGTGACCTGTTCAAGCACTGGATCGACGCCGACCGTGACGGGTGCAACACCCGCGCGGAGGTCCTCCTCGAGGAGGCCGTCACCGATCCCGTACAGGGCGCGGGATGCACCCTCACCGGCGGCACCTGGTACTCGCCCTACGACGACCGCTACTTCGACGCCGCCCGCTCCCTCGACATCGACCACCGGGTCCCGCTCGCCGAGGCCTGGGACTCCGGGGCCTCCGCCTGGACGGCGAAGGAACGCGAGGCCTACGCGAACGACCTCGACGACCCCCGCGCCCTGGTCGCGGTCTCGGCAGCCTCCAACCGGTCGAAGTCCGACCAGGACCCCTCCACCTGGCTGCCGCCGTACGCCGGCAACTGGTGCGAGTACGCCACGGACTGGGTCGCCATCAAGACCCGCTACCAGCTCGCCATCGACCCCACCGAGCAGACCGTCCTCGCCCAGCGCCTCGCGGAATGCCCCGACCAGCCCATCACTGTCACTCTCGCCCGCTGAACACGCAGCCGGCCCGTCGCCTCGGGGGTGAGCAATGGGCCGGACCACCCCACATTCTCGCATCCGTCCTGCGGATGCCCCACGATCGGGACAGGCGCCACAAGGACGGACTGCGCGGATCCGGAGCCTCAGCCGGTGGACCAGACGCGCAGCTGCGCGGCGGCCTCCTGGACGCGAGCGTCCTTGTTCTTGCTGCGGGTAACGAGCGCGAGGGCTTCCTTCGGCTCGTAGTGCAGGCGCTGGCCATTGGTGTTGAGGAAGGTCTCGGCGACCAGCCAGGCGAAGAAGTCGTTCCTCGCTTCGAGCGGTTCGTGCAGTGCGATGGACTCCAGCATGGCTGCAGCTTTGAGCCAGTCACTGGCGTATACGTCACGGTCCATGTAGTGGGCCTGGACGCGGGCGCAGACGGCGTCCAGCACGCCCAGGTCCAGGCAGGCGGGATCTCCAGGGAGGGTCTGGGCGATCTGCAGGAGCTCTTGCGGGGTGAGGAACCGGGTCACGCGGCGTGACCGTGCCGGACGCCGTGCAGATCGCGGCTGCCCATCGGAGCCGGGTCGGGGCAGGTGGCCGCACCGGTATCGGCGGCTCGGGTGTCCTGGGCGGTGAAGACCTCGGCGAGCTGCGGGATGCGGTCGCGGGCCTGGCCGAGGGCCTTGAGGAACGGGTCGTCGGCGGCCGCGAGGGCCGCGTCACGCACGAAGTCCGCAGGGGACTTGCCGACGATGTTGGCGGCTGCCTCGACGCGCGCGTACTCGTCCGGCTCGAAGGGCGGCACCTGGCGTCCGTTCTGCTCCATACGAGCGACGGTACCAGCGGGCCGAGGTTCAGGGGACTGATGCCGTGGGCTGGTCTGGCCCGTCAGTCTCTTGCCCGGCTTCCCCCGATGCCTCACCATCTGTGATCAGACGGATACGGCGGATGGCGGGGGTGGCGATGTCCTCGGGGACCGGCGGGGAGTACTGGGCGGACAAAGCATTGCCCAGTGTGTTCAAGCATGACCTTCTCAAGCGCTACCTGCCGCAGTTCGGCGGCATGACGGGCACACAGTCCTACGACAAGCGTGTGGTCTACCTCGACGGGTACGCGGGTGAGGGCCGCTACGAAAACGGTGATCCGGCGTCCGCGGAGATCGCGCTGAGGGTTGCCTCGTTCCTGCACGGCAAACCTGGGCTCACGCTGGAGTGTTTCTTCTCCGAGCCCCAGGCAAAATCGTTCGACCGGCTGCACGAGGTTGTCCAGCAGTATCTGGCTCGCGGTGTACGGGCGCATGCCCATCGTGGCGAGGTCGACGGTGTTCTCGACCAGGTTGTTGAGCGGGCCGTCCGGGAGCCGCTCTTCCTCTTCCTGGACCCGTGCGGACTCGTCCTCCCGCAGGACCGGCTCGTCGAGGTTCTCGCCAGCAAGCGGCCGCAGAAGCGGCCGGCGACCGAGCTGCTGATGAACTTCAGCATGATGGCCGTGTGGCGCCTGGGCGGGCATGTCCGCTCGCCGAAGGGCAACGAGAGGTCGCTGAAGCGGTTCGATGACGTATGCGGCGGGACCTGGTGGCGGGGATACTTCGCCGATGCAATGGCCTCCCGTGACAAGGGCAGCGCGGCTGAGGATGCGATCGAGGCGGTGGCCGCGGAGTACGCGCGCCGTGTGGCACAACGCACCGGGATGCTCGTGCAGTCGGTGCCGGTGTCCCACTCACCCCGCAAACGCGCTGTGTACCGGCTGGTGTTCGCGACCCGTAGCCCGTATGGCCTGTGGGTATTCGGCGACACTGTTGCCCGCGCCCGGGCGACATGGTGGGAGACACTGGAGGAGCGTGAGGATGATGACGCACTGTTCTCCGTGGCTGCGGTGACCCGCCCGGACCCGAAGGAGGTCGAGGCCAAGGCGGTGTCGGCGATCGCTGAGAACCTGGCGAAGCTGCTGACGCGGACCCGGCGGCCGGTCAGACTCGTCGACCACACACTGGAAATCTTCGGGTCCTTCTACGGACAGGTCACCGAGCCGGTGGTGCGCCAGGCCGTACGCCTTCTGCACGAGCAGGGCAGGACGCCCAGCAACGGGGTGGGCGTGAAACGGACCCGAGAGATCACCCTCCACCCCGGCAACTTCGCAGCCTGACCTCGTGGCTGGGCTGACATCTGTTCGGCTTTGACCGGCCTCAACAAACAGACCGTCAGGCCGCGACCGGCAGCGGCATCTGGTCCCAGGTGCGGCCCTCCAGCAGGCGGCCGCCGGCCTTCGGGGTGCGGCCGCCCCACTGCTTGAAGAAGAACGCGGTGTCAGCGTCCTGGCAGGTGTCGCGGATCTGCGTCACCCACGCTTCCTCCAGCCGTCGGTGCCCGGGCCCGGACTCACCGCCGGCGATGACCCAGTCGATCCCGTCCAGGTCCAGCCCGTCCAGCGGCCCCAGCAGCGGCTCGCACGACAGGAACTTCACGCTGGCCGGTACCCGCCGCAGGTCGTCGACGCGCGGCAGCTCCTTCGCGCTCTCCACCGAGACACCCATCCACAGGTTTTCCGGCCACTCCAGCCGGTCGGCGACCAGGCGCAGGCGCCGGGCCCGCTTGGTGAGCACCTGGTAGGTGTGCTGCGGGGTTTCGGAGATCACTGTGAAGACGCGGCGCACGTAGTCGAGCGGGACCCGGGCGTGGAACAGGTCGCTCATCGAGTTCACGAACACGGTCCGCGGGCTCTTCCACCCGTACGGCACGGCCAGCGCGTCGGGATGCAGGGTCAGCCCGAAGCCGGGACCCGAGGTTCTCGGGTCACCGTCGGCCTGGTACTTCGCCGACCCCATCGCCTTCAGCCGCTTCGCCAGTGTCAGCGCGTAGCAGTTGTCGCATCCTTCGGAGACGCGGTCGCACCCCGTGGTCGGGTTCCACGTCGCCTCGGTCCACTCGATCGCACTGCGGTCACTCACCGGCCGGCCCTCCATCCCCTCGAACCGAGCCCTGTCCCCGGCGGCACGGCCACGGTCCGCGGTATCCCCAACGACCCGCCGCACCACCCGGTACCGGTATCCAACCATCCGGCGGCCATCCCCTACCCACCGACCCTGAAATAGAACACATGTACCCAATCCTTCGGTAGACAGTGCACTGCGAAACGACAACTTCCGGACCCAGCAGGGCAGCGGCGTCCTTGCCGCCGTCACGCCGTACTCCGCTGCTGTACCGGGCCGGGGGCGGCCACCGCGCCGGCGTTTCGTGCCGCGCGGTCTTCACGTGCCTTGCGCAGGGCGGCCGCGTGCGAGGCCTCGCCCTCACGCCTGCGACGGGCACGGACCGCCGCGAGCGCTGCCGGCGCATCGTCAGGCATGGCCTCGGGCTCGGGGAACGCACGTCGGCTGAGCTCGCGCATTGCCCTGGTCTGCCGTTCGACGGCCTCTGTGATGTCCGGGGCGGCCAGCCGGGGCGGGGCGGCCTGCCTGTGGGCGGTGAGGGCACGGTGGTAGCCGTAGCTGGCCGACTCCCGTGTCTTCGCAGGGCCTTTGGGCGCCTCCGGGGCTTGGACGACGCCGTCGTCCGGGGCGGGCGCTGGCACGGAGCCCGGCGCGAGGATCCGCAGGCCGCGCACGACCGTGCGGCCGGCCGACGCGTTGGCGGCCGCGATGATCCGGGCCTGTTCCAGCCGGACCTTCGTCGCCCACGCCGACGACTCCGGGCACACGGTGAGCCGGCCGGAGTCCGCGTCGTAGCCGACCGCGAAGGCGCGCCCGGCGAGCTCGGGGGCGATGGCCTCCCACCGCTCGCGCAGCGTGGCGCCGGCGGCCGGGAGCTCCCAGGCCCGCTCGGTCACCAGCGCGCCGATCGCCGCACCGAGCCCCATCGGCGCGCGCCCTCGCCCCGGACCACCACCGTGGTCCGCGGCTTCGGCTTCGCCGTACGGGCGTTGCCGCCGTTCGTGCGTGCCGCCTCCAGTGCGGCCCGCAGCGCCACCCGCGCCAGGTCGACGCCCGACACCTCGCCGCCGCTCACGACCGCTCCCAGGTGCTGTAGCCGAGGTTCAGGTGCCCAAGGCGGGACAGGCGCTGCACGTCCGCGACGAATCCCCTGGTGAACAGCCTCTGCGCCGACGTCTCGCCGTACCGGTCGATGTGGTCGAACACGACCTGATGGTCGGCGGCGGCGCGGGTGCGCCAGTCCAGCACCTGCTCGCGGGTCAGGTCCTCGAGGACCAGCTCCTGGTCGTCGCCGACGCCGGCAGCTTCCGCGGCCGGGGCGGCGGGGGCCGGACGGGGCGCGGGCAGCACGACCGGGGCCACCGGCGCGGCCGGGACCTCCGCCTCGGGCTGCGCGGCCGCGGCTTCGGCACGGGCCTGAGCTGCGGCGGCCTGCCGGGCGCGGACCTGGTCCCACTCGTGCGCCTTCGCCCACGCCCTGGCCGTCACGTCCTGGTGCAGCTGCGTGGCGGTGGCCGCCCGCCGCTCCGCCTCCGAGGCGCCGGGCATCGCGGCGTCGACGGAGGCTGCGACTGCGCGGCGCTGGTCCCGGCGGTCGGCCTGCTTCTCCTCGCACCGGGGGCAGTCCTGCCCGGAGTCGAGCAGCACCCGGTCGTCGCACCGCACGTCGCCGCACTGCTGACGCTGAGGCAGACCGGCGCCGATCAGCCAGCCCACCGGGTCCTTGATCGGCCCGGCCAGCCGCATCTGGTCGGCCAGCCGCCGGGCGAGCCGGTCGGCGAGGACCTGCGACGCGTCCGCACGGCCGGCGAACCCGACCACCCTGCCCAGCTCGCTGCGGGCAGCGGCCTCCACCAGGCGGCGGGCGGCCGGACGCTCCAGCCGCGCCCACACCATGTCCACCGGAGCCAGAACGGCCCGCAGATCCTCCGGCGGCAGCGGCACCCTCCCCCGCTGCTGCCTGCCCTGACCAGCACCGTCCACGACCCGCACCGGGCCGCCGGCCACCGGCCCGCGGCCGGCCTTCTCGCTGCTCATCGACGGGGACTTCTCCTGCTGTTCCCCGCGGAGCGGGCCGCCGTCCTCGCCCGCGCACGCGCGGTCCGGCAGACCGTGGTTCCCACCACGGCCTTCGCCGGAAAAGCCACCAGAGAGCGCAAGAGAATCCCCAGGAGTAACCCCAGAAGCGTGAGAGGCGTGAAGGTGTGCAGCATCGGCGCGGTCCGCCGAATCGGTCTCCAGGTCCTTCCCGGCGCCCTGAACCCCAGTAACCACAGGGGTCACAGCCTCCACCGTCGCGTCATGATCTCCGGATGCAGTAACGGCGAGGTCTGAAAACATCGCGTCGGCGGCCTCGAGGGCCTCCCGGACGACGATCCCGTGCGCCTGGGCGACCGGCAGCATCCGGACCCGGCTGCGCGCGTTCAGCCCCGACGCCGTCTCCCGCCGGTCCACCGACAGCACGTCCTGCTCCTGGAGCCGGGAGAGCACCTTCGCCCCGCCCGCCGGCGAGCAGCCCAGCAGCCGCGCCACCGTCGCCGCCGGACGGCCCCGCTCGGTGTCCACGCTGCCCGAGCACAGCTGCAGCCAGCCCTTCGCGTTCGAGGACAGCACCATCAGCAGCAGCCCGAGCCTGTCGGTCGCCGCCCCGCGCCCCGTACGCTCCGCGAGCATCCCGGCCGGAGTCGTCCGGCCGTCCTTGTGATTCCAGCCCGGCGCGAACAGGGTCTCGATCAGCGCCAGGAGCACGACCAGCTCCACCCGCGACAGCGCCAGGACGTGCCGACGGTCCCCGCCGTGCTGCGCCCGGTACATCGGGATCACCCAGCACTCCAGGCCCGTCACCCGCCCGGCCGCGCTGACCGTCTCGTTCGAGCCGAGCACGCCACGGTCACGCAGCTGCGGAAGGACGTGGTGCGCGATCCGGGACGGTTTCAGGCCGACCCACCGACCGAGCTCCTTCGCGGTGATCGTCGCGCGGTAGTTCGTCGCCACCTTCGCCTTCGCCATCAGCACCACCGCCGCCAGGCGCGCCGGGTCGCCCGCCCCGTCCAGGGAGGGGTCGGACACCAGGGCGCGCACCGCGGCAAGGAGCCGGGTGCGCATCGTCTCGGTCAGCTGGAGCGGGTTGCCTACCTCCAGCGGAACGACCGGCCCGGCCTGCGCCGGAACCGACCGCAGCCGACGACGCGACGCCCCGCCGGTGAACTCCGTGCGCGGGTGCGGGAGCACGGCGGCCGACGCCGCCACGGCGCTCAACGGCCCACCCGGACAGACGAGAAAGAGATCATCCCGGCAGCCTTGCGCAGGTCGCCTGTGGACAGATTCTGCGAAGCGGCGAAACCCCCGCTCCCTCCCGCCCGGCGGGCAGGAACTTCGGATCGCGTCCCGCCCCACGGGACGGAGCTCCGGAGCACCGCGGCGGCCGGCGCCGTCAGGAGGACATGGGCCCCCCTCTCGGTATAGGTGTCGCGGACCGGGGTGCGTGTGACACTCCGTCCCCAAGAATCTTCGTGATTAATGCCGCGAACAGGGCAAATAGGGCGTGCGAATCCCGTCACGTGGGAACGGCCGGGGGCTCGAACCGGTGCGAATCGGACAGGGTCAAGCTGACAGGGGGACACCACATCGGGCACTATGAGAACGACCTGCCTTCCATATAGCCGGACCGACCAGAGCCCCTCGGGGCTGGACCGGCCTCCATGGATGTGTCAGGGGCCGCCCCCTTCGTGAGAAGCGGGCGGACACCGATCGGGTGGGGGGAGATTTCTCCGTCCCTCCCGGTGTTGCTGAACCGCGTGGCCCCTGTGGTGGGGGCACCGCGGCTGATGTGACTCGGTACTGATCTGGCTGTGGTGGCCGTGGTTAGTGGCCGGTGGTGCAGTGGCCCTGGTTAGGGGCCGGGTTGGAAAGTGCGGCTCGGTGAGCCGCGGCTCAGGACTAGCTGTGAACTGGGACCTGAGCAGCCGACGCGGGTGGTTATTCCGGTCGGTAGACGGGCCGCGCGAGGCCAGCGGGAGGTTAGTCCGCTTCTTGGCGCGCGCGGCCGATGGCCACTAGGTCATCCCGATCCCCCTTCGGAGGCCGGCGTCGGCATGCCCTCGTTCAGCTCAGCGGCCTCGGGGAAGCGCTCCGCGAGCCGCTTGAGCAGGTGGATGTAGACCGCGCGATGGGGCCTCCGAGGGTGGGTCTGACCTAGCTCCCAGCGGGCTACGGCCAGGCGTTTCACGCCTACGGCATCCGCGACTTCCTGCTGGGTGAGCCCCGCAGCGAGACGCAGCTGCTGACGAACGCGCGGCGTCGGCAGGACGTCGTCGAGGAGAGCGTTGACCCGCTGCATGGGATCTGCGTCGGACATGCCCCAACCTCTCATGATCACTGATTCCCTGAAAGATACACCACGGGATCGATCTTGGCCACGCTGCCTCGCTACGCCGATAGGGCGGTGGGTATCAAGCCTCAGCATGGCTTCAGGACCGAGGCGTAGTAGGACGCGAGCACAGCTTCCGCCCCAGAGCCCTGCGCTGTCGTGACGCGTTGGAACTGGGCTGACCTCAAGTCGCCGGCGACCCGGATACGAGGGTGCTGTCTGCCGGGAGGGCAGTAGCCGTCCTCGCTCAAGGCGAGGCCGTCCAAACCTGCGGGCGTGTTGCCGAGGTTGTTCAACACAGTCTTGGCGACGTAGGACTTGCGCTCACCCCGCCGGTCCTTGACCTCCAGGCTCCACTCGTCTCCGTAAGCCATGGGCGACAGGACGACGTGAGACACGGGCACGGCGCGCACGCGCTCGTCCCCCGCGACCTCGGCGATCTTGTAGTCATCCGCCGGCGGGCAAAGAACATGAAGCGTCGTGGAGGAGTGCGGATGGGTACGGAGCCACGTTCCGAGGGGACGGTCCCCTCCCAGAACGTAGGTCCGACCCGCTAGGTCTGCAGGCTTGGTACGCCACAGCGGAGGAACGGACAAACGTGCAGGAGCGCTGATCCAGTCGGCATCGGGCGGAGCCAGAGCGGCCACGCCGGTGGCGACCACGACCAGCTGCGCACTCAGTGTGCGCCCGTCCTCGAGTACGAGCTCCGCCTGGTCGTCGTAGCCGGCGACGCTCGCCGCACGGCCCTGCAGGACGGAGCATCGGCCGGCCTGCTGAAGGCGATCCAGGTCGGCAACAAGGGCCTCAGCAAGCTGGGGACCGGTCGACCAGTTGCCAGGGACGTTCTCCAGCGCCCCGATGACATGCAGCTTGCCGCCCACTGCGCCCGCCTCCACGACGACCGTTCGAAGATTCAGGCTGGCCGCCATCACCGCGGCCGCCACGCCTGACGGCCCCGCGCCGACTACCAGCACATCTGCCTCATGTGGTGTGTTCATGCCTGAGCTCCCTGCGTTCCACTAATTCGGGACAAGGCAACCTCGCTCGTGACCAGCTGCTCAGCGCCGATGTTTCGGGAGGCGAGCAGGAGCGCGGCGTCGTGGTAGCGAGCTCCGCCGGTGGAGGCACAAGCATCGGTGACGATCCACGGCCGGTACCCGGCCTGATAGGCCGCAACAGCGGAGTCGTACACGCACGCGTCTGTATCGATGCCGCACAGCACCAGATCGGTCCAGCCCGCCTCGCGGATGGTCCGGGCGCCCTCGGGGGTGAACACCGACGACTGGGGCTTGTCGATGATCGCGACGGCGCTGGCAGCGAAGGACACCAGGTCAGCAACGAGGGCTTGTTCCTCGGGAGTACGCAATCGCGTCCATCCCGTGATCGTCTCGTACGGTGACCCGGGCTCGTTGTGGAACCGCGATAGCACCACAGGAGCGCCGGCTGCTTGCCAGCCCTCCACCAGTCGAACAACCGCAGGGATGACCCCGCGGCTGTGCTGGTTGATGAAGCCCTGCTGCACATCAATGACCAGCAGCGCTGTCGATCGAGGGTCCACCCACTCCGCCTTCCACATGGCCGTCACGGATTGCTGTCTCGGAGAGCGTCCTGGGCGGCGCGCAGCCGATCAGGAAGTTCGCTGGTGGCCAGGATGGCCTCGCGCATCACACGGTGTTGGGCGGTCTCAGTGGGGCGCGCGGTAGTGAGCCGGAAGTAGGCGCTGCGCAGGAAGCGCCAGCCGTAGGCCGTCGGCATCACCGGGTCCTGGCCGTCTTCGATCGTGTGCAGGATGTGCGACGAGAGGGCCCAGAGGGCCTGTACGTCGAGTTCAAGGGCCACGATCTGGCTCATGGTCAGAGCCCGCTCGTCCTGCTGCGGGTGATAGGCGACACCCGACCAGCCGACGACGCCGCGGGAGACTCCGCCGTCGAATGTCACGGCCTCGGGGAGAGTCCAGCCGTCACGGAACTTGGCTTCCTCGACCCCCGGCCCGAGCGGCACCACATCTGCTGGGTTCTGCCGGTTGACCAGCACTGATGGCGTAGCGAGCAGCTGGAGAGCCGTGTCCAGGCCGACGCTTGACCAGGAGTGTGTGCGGAGCTCGTAGGCCGACAGTACGTACTGCGGAGTGAGCGACTGGGCAGGCTGATCCTTGGCGTCGCCGTGGCGGGCCAGCAGGTGGGCCATCCACTCCCCTACCCAGCCCGGTTCCTTCAGGTACGTGCGGTAACGCCACAACGCCAACTCGGTCAACGACTCGAGAAGGTGGTGCTCCTCAAGATGCACCACCGCGACACCGCAGGCGTATATGTGCACCGTCGACGACTGCGCAGAGTGGTGGTCAGCCGGCAGGACTCGCTGCTCCAGGCCGCCTGGCCCTGGCTCGATTGGCGAACCCGCAGCGTAGAGGGGCGTACTGCACTCACCGAGGTACACCGGCAAGAACTTGTGGGAGACGACCGTGCACGGTGCCGGACGCGCTGCCGACTCCGCCTTGAGGGAAGTTGACGTTCCACGCAGCGCTGCCAGGCGGAGGCTGAACGCTTCCTGCTCAGCCGGGGTGCACTGGAGGAGCGCCGTGTCCAGGATCTGCGCCATCTGGGGGCGGCAGACGCTCGTCTTGTTCCGCTGCCAGTTCGAGACGGTCCGGGGGCTGATGCCGAGGCGACCGGCGAACTCGCGCACGGACGCTCGCATCACCGACCGCAAGAGCAGCGCCTCCTCACCTGTCCACCTGTCCACAGCGATCACTACACACCCCCTTGGCGGTCACCTTCCAGGTATCAACGGCCCTATTGCCACGCTGTTGCTACACCACTTCCACGGTCGGACATCTCGCTCAAGGCCCCTGGTGCGGATGCTGTTTCTTGTTGATCCACACCCGCAACTCCGGCCGGAGGAACCATGGCGATCCCGGGCACACCCCAGTGCCGTGCCCGCATCGAGTTCTGCGTGCCGTCAGGCATCGAACTCGTAGTCCAGGACGTACGACGCGGAGTCGAGGGTCATCTCGTTGACCTCAACAACTTGCTGTTGGGCGTCGAAGGCTGTCCGGCACATCTTCAGGACAGGGCGCTCAGGGGACATGCCCAACGTGGCTGCTTCCTCAGCAGTGGGCAGCCGTCCGCGGATCTCCTCCCGAAAGCGAACCGGGCCGTGTCCGAGGTCAGCGAGGCGAGCGTAGGTTCCTCCCGGACCTGTGTCGGCCTGAGTGATCGCCGAACCTTCCACCAGGGCGTAGGGCAGGTACGAGGTGGCGAGCATGACCGGCCGGCCGTCCAGGACGAAGCGCCGGGACCTGGCGCAGGCGGTCTCGCCAGCGCCCAGGCCGAGCATCTCGGCAATGTGTGCCGGCGGAACGACCTCCTGTACGGACACCTGGTCGACCGTCAGGGGGCGGTCTTCGTCAGCCGACCAGATCGACTTACCGGCGCCCCACTGGTCTTGCGCCAGGCGCTGGATGCCGCGTCGCCGGATGGGGCGGAAAGCCTGGACGAACACCCCCGCGCCCTTCCGGGACTCCGCAAGACCTTCGTTGGTGAGCGCACGCAGTGCTCGCCGAGCGGTCATCACGGCGACGCCGTACTGCGGCGCGAGGGCGTTCTCCCCCGGCAGCCGATCACCGGGTCGGTAGTCCCCTCGCTCGATCGCAGCCTTCAGCTCGTCAGCGATCTGGAGGTATCTGGGCTGTTGAGAGCC
The DNA here is from genome assembly GCF_040299045.1 of Streptomyces sp. NPDC001027. NCBI lineage: Bacteria > Bacillati > Actinomycetota > Actinomycetes > Kitasatosporales > Streptomycetaceae > Streptomyces > Streptomyces sp. NPDC001027. Next base: position 15,356 of record NZ_JBEPBI010000085.1, on the reverse strand, counting down.
CTTTCCGCCTGCCATGTGTCTCCTAACTTCGCTAGCGATCCTAAGGGCTTCGATGCTCAGCGTCAGCTACGGCTCGCGACTCACACAGCGAGGGAACATCTCTATCGAAGTGCTTGACATCGATAGAGAGATCGCGCACCATCGTACTGCAACTTCGATATCGAAGTTGCGCCCCGCACCGAATGAGTACCACCGCAGCAGATCGCCACCTCGGTGGCCGGAGTCCAAAGCCCTAGCTACTTCGGTGGCCGGAGCCCGAGGCACCTCTAACTCCTCCGCCCATGATCTGCGGCGAGTACCACCCCGCAGCGCTGATGCGTTGTCTGTCCTTCAGGACGCCGGTTCGCCGTGCGGCCTGAAGGGCGGAGAGAGCACCTGCGACGCGCCCCTGTCACTCCGTAGAAGGAGCCCTCATGCTTACGCGAACCCGTGACCTCACCGCTCAGAAGCGTCCGCGCCGGGCCCGGTCCCGTGCCATCAGCACCCTCCCCCCGCTGGTCGTCTCCAGCCTCAAGCCGCACGAAGTCGACCTCGCCTACTCCACGCTGGTCTGCCCCACCTGCCGCACCTGGGTGCCGATCAGCGCGCCGCACAGCTCGCGGCCCAAGCTGGTCCCCCACCACACGGAGAAGGCCGGCACCGACGACCCGATCCGCTGCCCCGGCAGCCACCGCCTGGTCACCGTCAACCTCACCGTCGACCAGTGGTTCCAGCGACTGGAAGAGGGGCTGACCCAGACCAACGGGCGCCGCTCCACCCGCGTCATTCGTAAGCCGAAGACCGGTTCGACCCCCGCCGTCATGCAGATCGTCGGCGGCACCGTCGACGACAAGACGGCCCGCAAGCTGGACGAAGCCCACGTCCGCGGCTGCTCCACCTGCTCCATCAAGGACGACAAGGGCAACCTCCTGCGCGCCGCCGACCTCACCTTCCGGTGCACGGACGGCCGCCGCCTCGCCCAGCTCGCCGCGCACACCAAGCGCCTCGCCCCCGCTCGCCGCAAGGCGCAGACGGACCGCGAGGACTGGAACGACCGCCGGGCGTGGGGCCTGCGCCTGCTGCACGAGCAGCAGTGGCAGAACGTCTCTGAGACGGTCGCCGATGCCGACCTCCGGCGCGTCCGTGACACCTTGGCCGCGCTGATCCAGACGCTCAACCCGCGCAAGGCCGACGCCCCGCAGCTCACCGACTGGGAGCGCGCAGACCTGATGAGCGCGATCACTCTCCTGGCGACGCAGGAAGAGCAGCTCACCCGGTAGGACTTCACGACGAACGACCACGGCCCCGGCCATCCCGAGCGATCGGGGAGGCCGGGGCCGTGGCTGCTCGTACAGCAGTCGACTCCCCAATTGGGGAGTGATCGCGACAGCCCTTGGGATTGCGGCCCGTGGGGCTGTCCAGGACCTGATCTGGAGGACCTGATGCAGCACAGCATGACACGCACCATCCCCGCCCCGGCGAACGGCCTCTACGACGACATGGAGGACGAGGACAACCGCCGTGGCCCTGAGCCGGACGAGACCGACGCCTTCCACCGGCTGGTGCGCCACCTGGTGGCCGACGGCGACGTCCGGGCGGCGAAGGCCGGCCGCCGCGCCCGCCGCACCCTCGCGGAGATGGGGGCGGTCCGGTGAACGCAGTCACCAGCCTGACCGACGCGGAGCGCGCTGAGCTCTCGCGCAAGAACCAAGAGCAGAACAAGCGGTCGGAGAACAACCGACGCTGACCGATCCCCCGGCATTGCCCGTCGTCCCCGCCCCTTCCCGGGCGGGGCCGGCGGAGAGCGTCGGGAGCTCACCCCCGCTCCGGCCGCAGGCACGCGAACAGCCCCGGGGATGCACCCCCGGGGCTGCCTCTTGTACGGACCTTCTGGGAGGCCCTGATGAACCGCTCCATCGTACGCACGACCTACACGCCCTCCGCCGACCTGCCGGTCAACACCGACTGGCGAGCCCGCTCGGTGTGCAAGGACGAAGACCCCGAGCTGTTCTTCCCGATCGGCAACACCGGCCCGGCGCTGCTCCAGATCGAAGAGGCGAAATCGGCCTGCCGTCGATGCCCGGTCATCGAGCGCTGCCTCCAGTGGGCGCTGGAGAGCGGCCAGGAGCACGGCGTGTGGGGCGGCACCGACGAGGACGAGCGCCGCCGGATGAGGCGCCGCGCGGCCCGCAAGCGCACCGCCTGACGGGAGCGTCGGGCAACTTCCGGCCCGCCTCGCAGCACCGCAGCACAACGGTTGTCCGCACGGCGGGCCGCCGGCCTTTTCGCACGTCTCCAGCCCGGGAAAATCCCGGGATTCGCCTTCCTCCCGCAGGAGAGCCCCCATGGAAAGCAGCCACCAGCTCGACACCGCGACGACTCCCACCGGCGCCTCCCGGATGCCGGACTCGCTGTGCACGCACACCCCGAAGTGCCCGTCGGCCGCCAGCTCGGACCGCGAGGCCGCGCACGTCGTGTCCGCTCACCCGGAGCAGGGCTGGAGCCTGCTGTGCAACGGCGTTCTGCTCTTCGAGGACACCGGCGAGCTGCTCCCCGACGGCCAGGTCGTCGACCCGCATCGCCCCCTCGCCACGGTCTGACAGCTGCCTGATCCGCCCGTCCCGACCGCCGACTCTCCGGCGGCCGGGACGGGCGGTGACGGGGAGCCGGACAGCCCGGACCCAACGAACCCTGAGATGAGGCTCGCATGCCCGAGACGACAACCGCCCCCGCTGCTGCGGTGTTCTCCGATGTGACGCTGAGCAAGGCGGCCGAACTCGCCGCCGACTCCTACCAGTCGCTGTGGATCGGCCCGTCCGGAGAGGAGTCCTCCGGCGAGGCCGTGGCCCGCCACCTGGAGGCCACCATCGCCCTGCTCGACAAGGACGGCTGGATCCGCGCCTACAACTACAGCAAGGACTGGTCGGCCGGCGCGGACCTCGCCGACGACGACTCCATGACGGTCAAGGCGATGCTCCGGGCGCTGATCCGCTTCGTCCGCGACGAGAGTGGTACCGACCCGCAGCGGCCCCTGGGCACCGCCCTGCGTCACGTCGGCGAGGACGGCGCCCACGGCGACACGGACACCGCCTATGTGGCGGGCTACGTCCTGGACCGGGTGATCCAGGCCCACACCGGGTCCGACTCCGCTCGCGCCACGCCCTGGTCGGAGCGGCAGCACCGCACCCACGCGGACGTCACCGCCCTGCTGACCGCCGGCGCCCGGTTCGCCCGCACCTACGGGCCCGGCCAGGAAACGGCGGCCGCCTGACCCCCGGTACCGACCGCACCAGCACAACGGCCCTCCGAGTCCCCGGCATTTGAGCTGCCGGGGCCTCGGAGGGCCTGGTCACGACCCTACCGACCGACGCCGACCCGCGGTGACCTCTTGCACGAGGCGCCGGAAAGAGAGGACACCCCCGTGGCCAACACCACCACCCGGCGCAGGCGGAATGCTGCCCCGGCCGCGAAGCCCCGAGGCACCGGGCGCGCCAAGGCGCCGTCGACTCCGGCCGCCATCCCCGCCCAGGCCGCCGCCCCCGAAGAGACCGGGGAGACCGTGCCGCTGGTGTTCGCGGAGGCCGACCCGCTCCTGGCCGACGCCGCCGACCGCGCCGCCGACCTGCGGGACCTGGCCGCCGACGATGCCGCGCGCATCCTCGCCGGCGGTAAGGCCCGCGCCGCCGAACTCCTGGACGGTGCCCACTCGGAGGCGGCCTCGCTCACCGAGGCGGCCACCACCGAGCAGGCCCGCGTCCTGGCCGACGCGCAGGCCGACGCCGACCGGGTCCGCACGGACGCCGCGACCACCGCGGCCGCCGACGCCGACCAGGTTCTGACCGACGCCGACGCGAAGGCCAAGCAGCTGCTCGCCGACGCCCGCGCGGAGGCAGACACCGTCACCACGACGGCGTCCGGCGAGGCAGACCAGATCCTCGCCGACGCCCGCCGCCGGGCGGAGGAGGTCACCACCACGGCGGCCACGCGGTCCGAGGAGGTCCAGGCGGAGGCCGCGCAGGCCGCTGCCAAGGTCCTCGCCGACGCGGAGGCCGCGCGCACCGAGCTGCTCGCGGCGGCGGAGCGCACCGCGGCGGAGACCCGCACCCGGGCCACCACCGACGCCGAACAGGTGCTGGAGCGGGCGCGGAGTGAGGCCGACCGGCTGCGCAAGAGCGCAGACGACCAGGCCGCGCAGGTGCGGGCCGGGGCGGAGAAGATGGCCGCCGGCCTTCGCGCCGACGCCGACCGCGCCCTGGACGACGCCCGCACTTCCGCTGAGGAGCTGCGGGCCGCCACGGACAAGGACGTCGCCCGGCTGCGCGAGCAGGCGGAGAAGGACGCGACGACGGCCCGGGAAGCGACGGCCAAGGCCACGGCCGACCAGGCCGCCGCCGAACGCGCCCGAGCCGAGGCGGACCGGGTCCTCCAGGCGGCGACGGAGCGCACCGTGCAGCGGGCGAGGCGCCGGGAGATCCGGACCGAGTCCCGTGCCGCGCGGCGCAAGGCCCGCAACGACGCCCGGCCCGCCGGCGGTGTCCCGCCGCTGTCCGGGCAGGAGCTGGTCCTGGTCGCCGGGATCGTCCTGGCGGCCGCGGTCGTCTCCACCCTCGGCCTGCTCTCCTCCTACACCGCGCTGGAGACCAAGGCGTCGGGGTGGGGCTGGGAGTGGCCGTGGCTGCTGCCGGTCGGCATCGACGTCGCGATCCCGGCCTTCACCGGCGCCAACCTGGTCCTGATCCGCATGGGCATGGAGCTCCGGTGGATCCGCTGGGTGCCTCGCGCGCTGACGGCGGTGACCGTGTACCTGAACTGGAACGCCTCGGACTCCGCGTCGGGCCGCATCGGGCACGCGGCCCTCACGCTGCTGTGGGTCGTCTTCTCGGAGATCGCCTCCCACGTGTACGCGACGCGGATCGGCGCGGTCACCGGCAAGAAGCGGATGGAGACGGTGCGCCGCTCGCGCTGGATCCTCGCCCCGATCCCCACCGCCCGCCTGCGCCGCCGGATGATCCTGTGGGAGATCACCTCCTACGAGGAGGCGCTCACCCGCCTCCAGGAGCAGACCTACCTGCGAGCGCAGCTCAAGGAGGAGTACGGCTGGCGGTGGCGGAGCAAGGCTCCGCTGGAGCAGCGGATGGCGCTCAAGCTCGACACCGCGCCCGCCGCGCTCGCCGACACGCTCACCCCCGAGGACGCGCTCACCGTCGAACGGGCGGATGAGACCGAGCACGCTCACCCCGACATGAGCGCGCTCACCTCGGGCGAGGTTCGCGGCGAGCGTGAGCGCCCGGCGCTCACCTCCGGCGCTCACGAGGGTGAGCGCGACACGGAGGAGACGGACGCTCGGCGAGCGGAGGGCGCGCTCACGCGCAGCGAGAGTGACGCGCTCACCGAGCGCCGCCACGCTCGTATCCGTCTGCTCTACACCGAGCTCGGGCGCCGCCCGCAGTGGACCGAGATCCGCGACGCGCTCACCGACGCGGGCCTGTCCGATGAGCCGGTCTCCCGCCCGACCGCGCAGCGCCTGCGCGCTCAGGTCGAAGAGGCCGCCCCGGGCGCGTAGGTGAGCGCCCGGTGAGCGCCGACGCGCTCACCCCCGGCAGTCCCCTGCCGCTCATGGTCGCCCCCGGCCCGCGCCCACGCTCCCGAGCGTGAGCGCGGACCGGTGACGGCCACGGCCGGCAGGCCGCTCGCCCGTCCCCGCCCCGAGCGGGGCGCGGGCGAGATCGTTCCAAGCACCACCCACCCCCGCGCAACGCCTCGGGGACACGGACTCCCCCCTCCCCACCCCCGAGACCTGGAGGTCTTCTCGCATGGACAGCAACGACCCGAACACCTCGCCTCTGCACGACATCGCGCAGAGCCCGGAGGCAACCGCCCGGTACCTGGCCAACGTTCAGCGGGTCCTGCTGGACATCGGCAAGAACCTGGAGACCCTCGCGATCGAGACCCGCGTGCACCTGCGCAAGACGCACGTGGAGGGCGACCGCTGGTACCACGCCAGGCTGCGGGCAATGCCCGTCGAAAAGGCCCTCGGGAGTGTTCTCAAGGACCTGAATGACCTGACGGCGGGCCTGGAAAAGAGCGCCTATAAGCGCCGCGCCCACGACGAGGCCGTTGTGAATACGGCCAAGGAAAGGAAGGAAAAAGAGCTGGAAAGGCAGCGGAAGAAGAACCCGCAAATGCTCCAGGCGGCGCCCAACTCGACGCAGCAGGGTGCGCAGAGCCAGAGTTCCGGCTATAGTGTTCCCACGTCGATTTATGACCTGGGCAACAGGGAGTCGGCGTGACGCGCCCCCTCAGCAGCGTCGAACGCTCCATTCAAGGGCGGAACGGCTGGCTGCAGGACGAAGAGCGCAAGGCGATCGAAAGTCGCGGAGAAATCGGCCGGATGGAATTCTGGCTCCGCGTTACTCGGTCCGAAATCACGAGGGAAATCAAAGCCGGTCGCGGCGATGTCCTCACCGCATTCACGCTGGTCTGCCGCCTCTTCAAGCTGGTGCTGGAGAAGCGGCAGGCGGGCGACCCGCGGCTGTTCGACCACCTCATGCAGTACGCGGACACCGTCCTGAAGCAGCACGGCCCGCGTAACTGAACGTCACCCACGAAGGCCCCGCCGGGCTCCGGCGGGGCCTCGCGCGCGTAAAGCGTGCACACGTGCACGTGCACACGCGTGCACACGAGACCCCACTGTCTGTCAAGTCCCCCTGGAGGGAGGTGCACCGTGTCCGACGAGTCCGACGACGCCAGCGGTGGAACCCTGGTCCACGGCCCGTGGAGCGGTGATTCCACCTACACGCTGCCGCCGATCCCGGATTTCATCGACACCATTCCGCCGCCGGAAGACATTCCGGCCGCTCCCCCGGAACGCCCGGAGGAGACCACGATGGAACTGCCGCCGATCCCGGCCGCTCCGGACCCGGCGGCAGCACTGCGCTCCGACGGAATTACGGCACCGGAAACCGCAGAAGACGACGGCGAATACGAGGAAGGCGAATACGTCCAGCCTCGTTCGCTCGCTGACCGTCTCGGTGACTGGCTCGAATTCCGGCTGGAAAGGGCGCGGGCAAATCACGAAAGCGAAGCGCCTTTCCGTGAGGCTGAAATAGCTCGGAAGGCTGCGCTGCTGGAGGGCCGCACCGCGCAAGAAGTCGCGATGATGGAGCAGAACGGAAAGCTCCACACCGCGATGATGAAAGCCAAGGGCGACAAAGCGGCGGCGCGGTCAAAGGCCGACGCCGACCGCATGAAGTCGCCCAGCTCCGGCCTGGGGACGGACAAGGGCCGCTCCAAGGCCGGCGGTGGCGGCGGGTCCTCGCGCGGCGGGGGCGGCAGCGGCGGCGGTCCGTCCCGCAACAACTCGGGTCCCGGCTCCAAGGGGCCCGGGTCGCGTGGCACCAACTCCGGCGGCAGCGCCGGGCGTTCGGGGTCCGGATCATCCGGGGGCAGCGCAGGCGGCAAGGGCGGCACGAAGGGCTCCCAGTCCGGTTCTGGCGGCCGTACGGGCGGTTCCGGGCGCAACGGGTCGTCCGGGGGGCCGAAAGGCTCCCAGACGGGCTCTGGCGGCTCGAGGAGTGACGGCCCGGCCTCCAACTCCCGCGCGGAGCGGGCCCGCGGCCGCCAGGAGCGCGCCGGGGCCCGGCAGGCCGGACGGCAGGAGCGGCGCTCCGCCGGGCACGCCGCCGGCATCGCCGACCGGTCCAAGGACCGAGACCAGGCCCGCGCCAACCGGCAGCAGAACCGGGACGACCGCCGCGCGAAGCGCCAAGAGCGGGCAGAGGCACGGAAGGCGAAGCGGGAAGCCGCGGCGTCGGCCGACTCGGGCCGCACCACCTTGGGCCAGGCCGTCACGGAGGAAGCCCAGCGCCGCTTCGACAAGCGCCGCGCCGACGCGAAGGCCGCCAAGGACGGCGGGGACGCGAAGGCCGGCGCGGAGAAGGTGAACCTGACCAAGGACAAGGACTCCAAGGCCAAGGGCACCGAAGGCACGGGCGAGAAGGACGCCAAGGACGGCCCTGACGGGGCATCCAGCGACACAAAGGACGCCCCGGCGCCCGATGAGCCAGGCAAGGACTCCAAGGCCGGTGACGGGCCGTCTGACGACTCGAAGAAACGGCGCCGGTTCCGGCGCCGGCGCACCGGCAGCGGAACCGGCAGGGCCGGTCGGCAGGGCCGCACCGGTCGTGCCGGGCGGCGGCGCGGCTGGGCATGGGACGGGGTGAAGGATCCCGACCCGACGGTGGAGTGGGCCGACGACCGCCCGAACCGTCCCAACCAGAAACCGGACAGCAGCGAGGACATCCCGGACGCGGTGATCGTCGACGACGAAGCCGACCCGTTCGGCTGGTACGCCGCCCGCCGTCCCGGCCTGCCCCGCGCGCCCAGGCAACCGCGCGTCAGGCGGGGGGTCATCAAGCGCCCCGGCACCAGCCGGCCGGACCCGGCCGACGCACCCGGCGAGAGCGATCAGCCGGTGGTCGGCCGACCGGCCACCAGCAGCCGACCCACCAGCACCGAAGGGAGCAGCGTGAGCAGCGCGGAGGTCAGCAGGCCGTCCGGCGGGGGTGGCCTCGCCGCCCAGCACCGGACAGACATCACGTTCGACGAGTACCTGATGGAGATGGCGAAGATCGCCCTCCAGGCAGCCACCGACCAGGAGAAGGCCGAAGCCCTCGCGGACGCCCTCGAAAAGGTCGCCGACGCCCTGCGGGACATGTCCGGCGACCTGGTCGGCGACCACAACATCGCCACCGAGGTCACCGAGCTGATCTCAGATCTCGCCGACGCCGCGGCCCGGATGAGGCAGCAGGCCGAACGGTGCGCGTCCGAGTGCGGCGTCGCCTTGGAGGCCGCCAAGCTCGCGGCCGCGATGGTCGCCCGCATCTATGGCCAGGACATGGCCGCCAAGGAAGACGCCGGTCTGCACTACACGTCGGCCGCCGCCCACCACGACTAGACAAGAAGGTGAAACGCGCATGAGCGACCCCGCACCCAGCGGCGGCGGCGCGGCGCCCGCGCCGGCCGACGACGACAACCGATACAAGGCCGTCCAGGCCAAGCTCATGAGTCTGGGCCGCGCGCTCGACGATGCCGGCCTCGAGCTGGAGGCGCTGGTGCGCAGCGTCAGGGCCAACGCCGAACGTGCCCAGGACGTGGCCCGTGACATTGCCACCGCCGGACTCGACGCGAAGTTCGTGGACTTGACCAGCAACGTCTCGGTCGCCCTCGGGGGCGCGGCCGTGCAGGTCAAGAAGCTGGCCGACACCTCCCAGGAGACCGCCGACCTCACCCACCAGACCCGGCGTAAGCACTCCAAGCTCTACGGGGCGCTGGACGAAATCCGCTCCAACCGGCGTGAGAAGACCCCGAGGCCGGGCTTCTTCAACCGCTGACCCGCTCCCCCAACCCATCCCGCCACGGGCGGCTCCGCGACACCTCGCGGGGCCGCCCGTGCCCGTTCCCGAAGGAGCATCTGGTGACCACGCCGCGCAGTGTCACGCTCGAACGCCTCGCCTACACCCTCGCCGCGCCCGTGCTGGCCGTGGCCCCGAACCTCTACCCCGACAGCCCCGTCAACCAGGTCGTCCAGCTCGCCGGCGCGGCCGGGATCGGCGCCTGGTTCCTCGCCGCCAAGAGCGATGAGCCCGGCGCCGGACGCAAGATCCTGCGATGGTCCCCGCTGGTCCTGGCCGCCGCCGTCGACGTCGCCGCCGGGCACACCCCCGGCTTCGGCCCGTACTGGATGGACGGACTGCTCGCCGTCGGATGGGCGGCGGCCGGCTCTTTCGTGCTGCCGTTCTCCCGGCACGCCCGCCGCCGCCACCGTCCCGCTGTCGCGGCCCCGGCTACGGCCCCGCAGGTCGCCGAAGCCCCGGAGCCGTCCCCGGTCGTGCCGGACGATGGCGCCGACCTGCTCACCCGCGAGGTGCGGATGATGTGGGAGAACGCCGGGATGCCCGCCCGCACGCACGTTGTCAAGGCCACCCGGCACCCCGGCATGCGGCACGACATGACGATCCTGCTGCGCGCCTCGGAGACTGGACGGCCGATCACCGGACTCACCGAGGCCGCGGTCGCCGCTCCGTTCGCTGTGCCGTCCAGCGACGTCGTCCTGGCGGAGGTCGCCATCCAGCCCGGCCGCCAGGGCGGACCTGGCTGGATGGAGGCCCACATCACCCCCAACGCCAACCAGCGCCGCCGCAAGGCCCCCACCGACCAGGAGCGTTGGACGGACAAGGTCGGCTCGCCCAAGGGCGGGGCCCCCGGCTCCGAGCTGGTCCACAAGACCCGCGACGACGAACGCGGGGTCACCTTCTACCGGGCGAAGATGGCCGACTCCACCGAGACCCCGCGCATCGACCTGGCCAAGGTCTGCCGCGCGCTGAAGCTGCCCGAGGACGACTCCTGCGTGTTCGTCCTCATCGACGGCAGTGAGTTCCTGATCAGCGCGTTCGATGAGCCGCCGCTGTCGCAGATCTTCTCCGCCACCCGCGAGCTGCTCACCCCGGACGCCAAGGGCATGTACGTGTGCGGGTTCACCATCACCGGCCAGCCGGTGAAGACGATGGTGTACCAGCACGACAAGAACGCCCCGGCGCACGGCCTCACCCTCGGGGTCAGCCGGTCGGGCAAGACGCAGTTCTTCGCGATCCACATGGCCGCCCAGTCCCTTAACGGACAGGTGGTGTGGCTGGGCACCGTCCGCAAGGACGAGAAGACCACTGTGCTCGGTCGCTACATCGACCGGCAGGGCTCGAACGCGCTGTGGATGGCCCGCTCGCTGCGGGCGGCGAAGGCGCTGTGCGAGATCAGGGCGGAGATGCCCTGGCCGCACGACGGTCAGCCGCACGACTACAAGCCGGGCGATGCGCGCTGCCCGTACCGGCAGCTCAACGTCTACGGCGATGAGTTCATGACCGCGGCGCAGGACGGCGACTTCGGCGAGTTCATCCAGAAGGACGGCGAGGACCTCACGGTCACCGGCTTGAAGTATGGGATCGGCTTCAACCCGGCCGGGCAGTCGCCGTTCGCGCACAACGGGTTCTCCACCGAGATGAAGGACAACCTGCGGCAGAACAGCCGCCCGGTCATCTTCAACATGGGTTCGCCCGGCGCCACCCGCAAGGCGGCGGAGGGCACCATGGAGAACGCCTACGACGTGCCGACCATCCCGGCCCGCTACTCCCGCAGCGAGGGTTCCGCGATCGAGCGGGCCATGCGCGGCGAGGCCGACCCGGAGAACGGCGTCAGCACGGGCGGCGTCGCGGTCATCGTCCTCGACAACGGCCGCGCCGTGCTCATGCGGTCGCTGTACGCGGACTTCGACACCGACCTCTCCGAACTGTTCCCCGACGAGGTCAACCGGCTCACCGACCACGAGATCGCGGAGCTGGAGAAGCGCGGCCTGTGGTTCGACTGGAACGAGCCCGTGCGGCCCGGCGAGTTCTGGCCCGAGCCCGACGAGGACGACGACGGCGACGGCCGCTCCCGCCGCCGCGGCGGCGGCAAGCGCAGTTCCGGCAGCCGCTCCGAGCAGGTCACCTCACCCCGCCAGGCGCTGGAGGCCATCAAGAGCCTCAACAACGCCTGACGCTCCCCACCCCATCCATCCCGGGGCCAGCCTGCCCGAGCGCGGCCCGGCCCCACCCCGACCCCTTGCGAAGGAGGACCACCCGCCGTGGCCCTTTCCATCTCCGCCGCTGTGCTGCTGGGCATCATCGTGTTCGTCCTGCTCAAGGGCGGCTACGTCCGTGTCGGCTCCGCGCTGGCCTGCACGCTGTTCGGCTTCACCCTCGCCGCGACCGGCCTGGCCCCGGTCATCAACAGCGGCATGGTCTCGCTCGCCGGACTGCTCTCCAGCCTCTGACTACGCCTCGGTCCACGGCGGATCGGGCGTGTAGTTGAGCCCGTCACAGAAGCGACAGTCCCACTCCGAGGGGATCTCCCACTTGTCGACCCAGAAGCCGACCTGCTTGCCCACGAAGTAGTTCTCGCCCCCGCACCATCCGCAATCGAAGACGAACTCCACCAGATCCCCTTCCCCGCGCCTGTCGGCTTCGAGGATGCCCGGGGCGCAGGTGCGGTGACTACCCACCCTCCAGCCTCAACTCACCTGCTGCACAACGCCGAAGGGCGCCGCCGGACACGACGCCGGCGACGCCCTTCGCCGTTGCGCGCGGTCACTCCCCCCACGCGCCCTCCCGGCCACCACGGCCAGGAGGGCGCGCCCCTTTCCGCGTGATCGGAGAACACCCGATGGACCCCCTGCACAACACCCAGCCCGGCATGCCCGAGTCCGAGGCCGCGGCCGAAGCCCGCCGCCTGATCGACGAATGGGCGAGCAAGCCCGTCCAGCATCACCCCACCTCGTTCCGCGACGACACCGAGCCGCCGGCCTTCGGCACCACCCCGCCCGTCAAGCAGGAGGACCACCGGATCGTCCCGGCCTGGGCGGCCGGGATCGCGGTGGCCTCCATCGGCGTGGGCGCCGGCGTCACCGGCATCGGCTGCGGCGCCTGGCTCGTGCTCCAGGGCCTGTCCTCCGTCACGTTGAACAGCGTCCTCATGGTCACCCTGCCGTTCGCGGGCCTGGCCATGGCCGCCACCGCCATCGGCGGCGCGATCAGCAAGGCCCGCGCGGCCGTCGCCAAGAACGTCTACGAGGGTCCGGTCACCCACCACACCGAGATCCACAACAACAGCACCACGCGCGGCGCGTTCTTCGCCCGCACCCGCAACGACATCCACTGACCGGCCCCCGGCCAGCCCGCACCGCCCGCCGATCGACTCGCCGAAGGAGCAGCTACGCCATGACCCACAACGACAAGCCGATCAACGGCCAGGAAAACCCGTCCTTCCTCGACCTGCTCAACCAGATGCCGCCCGTCCCGCCGGCCCCGAGCTGGACGGCAAGCCCGGCACCCGGCGGTTCGCGCGGGTGCGCGCCGCGTGGAAGGCGTCTTGGGAGGAAGGCGGCTTCCTCTACCAGCGGTGGGAGGAGGTCTTCCAGGCCCGGCACGCCAGCCGACACGAGGTCGCCAACTGGATCAAGGCGACCGCACTGTTCGGCGGGCTCAGCCTCATCGTCATGATGCTGGACACTGCTGGCGACATCGCCTCCGCCACGCTCAAGGGCCTGTCCGACGTCCCGGCCACCAGCGCCAGTGACGGCAGCGGACTGTGGGGCACGGTCGATCACCCCATCCGGGTCTTCCTCGCCGACCAGGCCGCGCACCTGGCCGTCGCCCCGGCCGCCCTGTACGCGTTCTGGCAGCTGACCGGGCTGCTCGGTCTGGTCGGCGGGTTCTTCGGCAACGCCGGAGCTCGCATCGCGTGGGTGCTGTTCGGGATCGGCAGTCTCGCGATGATCTGGTCCACCGCCCCGGACGGGGGCCGCGCCGCCGCTACCGGGCTCGCCGCCCTCATGTGGGCGCTGGCCAGCATGTTCGCCCTGCGCGGGCTGACGCTTCGGCCCATCGTCCACAACCACCCGCCGCAGTACCAGTTCAGCCCCGCGCTCCACCTGCACGCCACCATCCCCGCCCCCAGCCCGGCGGGCGATGACCTCGGTCCCGACAACATCCACCAGCTCCAGCGCTGACCTGACGCTCTGCCTGGCCCTCGCCCACCCCGACCCTGGGGTCGGCGAGGACCGGACAGGCCGCCCGGCTGCACCACTCGCTGCGCCCCGCCGACACCAGCACGACGTCGGCGGGGCGCAGCGCTGTCCGCCCGACGACTGGAGGAACTGCCCGTGCTCATCCCCCGCCCGCGCCGCCGGATCGGCCGGCCCCGCCCGCAGCGTCCCGGCCTCCGCTACCCGCACCGCCCTGACCGGCTGCCCGGCGCCTGGTGCAGGTGATGCCGCGCCCGAGGAAGAAGCGCCGCCGCCGCGAGGTCAAGAAGGTGCCGCGCAGTGACGCGGCGCTGCCCGAGTACGACCGCAGCACGGTGCCCGAAGGGCTCGTCACCAGGCGGCAGTTACGGGACATGGGCCTGAGCCCCGGCGGTAACGAGGGACCGGTCGCGATCCTGCGCTGCAGGCTGTGCGCGACCCGCCCGCAGTGGTCCTGCCGTCACCCCACCCGCGGCTTCCTGCTCCGCGTCGACCTGGCCGTGCCCAAGCGCGTGCCGACGCTCGCTCAGGAGTGGGCCCTCGATCAGGCGATGGCAGCGAGACAGACCTGTGGCCAGTGCAGGAGGCGGTTCTACGTCTGCCTCTCGAAGAAACTCGGCTGCTGCCTGGAGTGCTTCGACGGCACGCCCGCCGACCCCAGCAGCCTCATGACCCTCCCGGCCCCGGTCGCTCACCGGCTTGCCGCGTGAGCCAGCCCCGTCCCGACCGTCCAGGCCGGGACGGGGCCCGCACAACCCGGGCGGCCGCAGCACCGGCAAAGGCCGGCCGCCCGCTCCCTCACCCATCGAGATCAGGAGAGAACCAGCATGCAGCATCGTCCCGCCGTCTTCGCCGCCCTGCTCGGACTTGCCCGCGCCGGAAGCGCGATCGGCGATTTCTGGGTACAGAACGACTTCTGCGCCCGCGTGAAGGGCGCCTCCGACGACGTGCCGGTCACCTACATCGACCCGGTCACCGAGGAGAAGACCGTCCACGGCACGGCCGACGGCCGCAAGGCGTGCCTTCACCACTGCCTGACCTACACGGCCACGCAGGCGATCGTCGCCGGGATCGGGGCTCGCGCCCTCGGCATCCGGGTCCACCCCGCCGCCGCAGCGACCGCGCTCGCCCTCTCCTTCGGCACCCACTACGCCGCCGACCGACGCGTCCCGGGCAAGGGCCTGCTGGAGAAGATCGCCACCAAGACCGGCAAGGGCGGCTTCTACCGCCTGGCCGACTACGGAATCAACGGCGCGTTCCACCTGGACGGCGCGTGGCACCACGGCTGGGAAACCCTCGCTGCGCTCATCGCCACCTCCAGTGCCACGACCCGGTGACCGGCCGCTCCCGCACCCGCCTGGACCGCGTCCGAGCCTCGCTCGGCATCGCCCAGCTCGCTCTCCAGCAGATCCAGGACGACCTGAGCGCCGACGACGTCGACGGCCAGGAGCTCGCCGCGATCCTGCGCGAACTGCAGGAGGACGTCGACGTGCCCGGCGGACTCTTCCCCGCACTCGCGCAGCTGGTCACCGCCGCCGCGCGGCGCGCAGAGCAGATCGAGCCGGACCGCGACGGCGACGCCTCGTGCCCGCTGCACGAGGCCGCCGCCCTGCTCACCGACAACGCCGGGCAGCGCCTGAACTGGGCTGCCCGCTCCCTCGACCCGCAAGGAGAATCTCAATGATCGTGTCAAGCCGCCTGCGTGACCGGCGGGGTGGAGGTGAAGAGCCTCTTGTCGCGCAGCATCGCCCACAGAACATCC
>NZ_JBEPBI010000084.1:0-33051 GCF_040299045.1 Streptomyces sp. NPDC001027 | reverse complement strand
CGAGGGGATCGAGGTAGGCCGCTCACAGGTGCGCCGCATCCTGCTCGCCGAAGGCGTGCGCTGGCGCCGCACCCGGTCCTGGATGCGGTCGAAGGACCCGGACTTCGTCCCAAAAGGACAAGGATCATCGGCCTCTACACCCACCCGCCCGACGGTGCGACAGTCCTCTGCGCCGACGAGCTGGGGCCGGTGATCCCACGGACCTTTCCGCCCGCACCCGCCTGGTCACCCGACGGACGCCGGATCAAAGCCGAGCTCGACTACAGCCGCGGACCCGAGAAAACCTGGGTCTACGGGGCCTTACGCGTCCGGGACGGCCAGCAGATCACCATGACCGCGTCCTCCCGCAACAGCGTCTTCTACCAGCAGTTCCTGCAACAGGTCGAGGACGCCAACCCGACCGGGGAGATCTGGATCGTCACCGACAACCTGTCCAGCCACAACAGCCTGTCCACCCGGACCTGGCTCGAGGAACATCCCCGCATCCACCACGCTTTCATCCCCGTCGGCGCGTGCTGGCTCAACCTCCAGGAAGGCTGGTGGCGCATCTTCCGCAAGACCGCCCTCGCCGGTCGGTCATTCGCCAACCCCGACGACATCGCCCAGGCCACGACCCTCGCAACCGCCCAACTCAACTCCCGCGCACGTCCCTGGGTTTGGGGCCGAACCGCACCGCCAACCCGCTCTCTACGACGCCGCTATGTGTACCTCCTTTGAGGAATCCAGCACTAGTGGGCGGCCCCCGTACGCGGGTCGGCAGCCCGCGACGTTGGCCGCCGCGGGCCGTACATCCAGCGACTGTATGCAACTGATGCGCGCACCGCGTCCATCACCGGGGCCCTGATCGACCGCATGGCCAGGCACTCGACCAACTCCGGTTCAGGGTCGGCCTCAGCCAGGCTGGATCAGGGGGAGAGCGGAGCGACCGGTTTGGTTGCTCCGCCCCGGCCCATTGACACCGAAGACGCTGTCGGCCTCGCCACCGCTGGTGTCTCACCTGGATGGGACTCCCCGGAACCCCATTGATGACTCGTCACTCATGGTCTCTTGAAGCCTTGTCTGCCCGCCAAGGGCAATTCGGTGACGTCCGACTCTCACCGGACTGTGGTGCTCAGCACGCGGCGAAGGCTCACCAGGTGTAGAAGCCCTGCCCGGTCTTACGGCCGAGGTGCCCCGCGGCGACCTTGTCCCGCAGCACGGCAGGCGGCTCGAAGCGCTCGCCCAGTTCGCGTGCCAGGTACTCGGCGATCGCCAGCCGGACGTCGAGGCCGACGATGTCCGTGGTTTTGAGAGGACCCACTGGGTGCTTGTAGCCCAGGGTCATCGCTGTGTCGATGTCCTCGGCCGTGGCCACGCCCTCGTCCAACATCCGCATGGCCTCCAGGGCGATGGCCACGCCGAGCCGGCTGCTGGCGAAGCCCGGCGAGTCCGTCACGGTGATGGCCTTTTTGCCCAGCGCGCCCGCCCAGCCCCGCGCGGCGGCAACGATCTCCGGCTGTGTCTTCGCACCGACCACGATCTCGACCAGCTCACTGACCGGAACCGGATTGAAGAAGTGAAGGCCGACGAAGCGCTCGGGCGCCTTCAGGGCGGCTGCCAGGCCGTCGACGGACAAGCTGGATGTATTCGTGGCCAGCACCGCGGACGGCGACACACGCTCGACCTCGGCGAGCACCCTCTGCTTGAGGGATACGTCTTCCGGCACCGCTTCCACCACAAGCCCGCAGCCGGCGAGGTCGGTGGGATCGACGGTGACGGTGAGTCGGTCGAGCACCGCGGTGACCGATGCCGGGAGAGTACCCCGCTCGGCGGCCTTCTCGATGCCGGCCTCGACGCGACAACGGGCTGCGTCGGCGGTCTCTGGTGACGATTCGACCACCCGCACTGCGGTGCCGGCGACGAGAAACGCGTGAGCGATCCCGGCGCCCATACGGCCGCCGCCGTACACACCGACGGTTGTGGGTAGTTCGGCGCTGACGTTCATCGTGACTCCGATCCTGACGTGACGTTCTCAAGGACGACAGCGAGGGCCTGGCCGACGCCGATGCAGATGGCGGCGACACCCCAGCGATCTCCGCTCTCACGGAGGCGGTATGCCAGCGTGGCCAGGACCCGTGCACCCGAGGCGCCCAGCGGATGGCCGAGGGCGATCGCGCCTCCCTTGGTGTTGACGATGTCGGGGTCGACCTTCCATGCGTCGACGCATGCGAGTAACTGCACCGCGAAGGCCTCATTGAGTTCGACCGCCGCGACATCGGACCAGCCGATGCCGGCGCGGGCCAGCGCCTTCTTCGCTGCCTCCACCGGGGCGAAGCCGAAGTCCTGCGGCGACAGGGCGTGCACGCCGCGGCCCGCGACGCGTGCCAGCGGATCGGCCCCGATCCGCCCGGCCGCGGCCTCACTGCCCACCAGCAACGCCGAGGCGCCGTCGCTCAGCGGCGAAGCGTTGCCTGCGGTGATGGTCCCCGCCTTCCGGAACGACGGCTTGAGGCCGGCCAGACTCTGCGCCGTCGAACCCGGCCGGATGCCCTCGTCCTGAGACAGCTCGACCGCGGGTACGGAGACCACGAGGTCGTCGTAGAAGCCGGACTCCCATGCCTTGTGCGCCAGCTGGTGGGAGCGCGCCGCGAACTCGTCCTGCCGCTCCCGGCCGATCTGGAACCGGTCGGCGAGCTGCTCGTTGCATTCGCCCAACGACACCGTCCACTCCGCGGGCATGCGCTCGTTCACCAGGCGCCAGCCGAGCGTTGTCGACACCGCGGTCATGTCACCAGCCGGGTAGGCGCGCGACGGCTTCGGCAGCACCCACGGAGCTCGCGACATCGACTCCACGCCACCGGCCACCACTATCTCCGCGTCGCCGCACTCCACCGAGCGCGAGGCGATCATGGCCGCGTCGAGCGAGGAACCGCACAGCCGGTTCACTGTCGCCCCCGGCACGGACACCGGCAGGCCGGCGAGCAGGACCGCCATCCGAGCGACGTTGCGGTTGTCCTCACCGGCTCCATTGGCGTTGCCGAGCACCACCTCGCCGATCAGGGCAGGGTCGAGACCGGGCACCCGGGCCATGATTCCGTTGAGTGCGCCGGCCGCGAGGTCGTCAGGGCGAACGCCCGCGAGAGCGCCCCCGAACCGGCCGAACGGGGTGCGAGCGGCGGCGTACAGGAAGGCAGTGCTCATCGGTGTTCTCCTTCGAGACCAGTGGTGAGGACGGCCTTGCCCGTGACCTGGCCGTCCTTGAGGCGCTGGAGTGCGTCACCGGCCTTCTCCAGCGGGAACACCGCGTCGACGGCGACGTCCACGCGTCCCTGCACGACGAGGCGGGCCATCTCGGCCATGGCCGAACGCGTGACTTCCGGCCTGCGGTCGCGGTAGTCGGTGGTCTGCAGACCCAGCACGCTGATGTTCTTGACCAAAAGGTGTCCGGGCTTGATCGGGTTCTGGCCGCCCGACGCGAAGCCGACGATGACGATCCGGCCCTCCCAGGCCGTGGCCCGGATGATCTGGGTGAGGTAGTCCCCGCCGAGCACGTCGACGACGACATCGACGCCCCGGCCGCTCGTGGCCTCCAGCAGATCGTCGCGCAGAGTCTCCGGGTTCGAGGAGAGGACGACATCGGCGCCCAGCCGCTGAGCCAGCGCCCGCCTCCCGGCGTCGCGCGCCAGGGCGATGACCCGCGCACCGTGCACCTTGGCGAGCTGCACCGCGGCGGCACCGACTCCCCCGCCGGCACCGGTCACCAGCACCGTCTCGCCGGTCTGCACCCTGCCGCGCCACAGCAGCGCGGAATACGCCGTGAAGGAGGACAGGCCGAGCGCCGCGGCCTTCTCGTAGCTCAGGGCGTCCGGCAGTTCGGTGACCAACTCCTCGGGGGCGAGCAACTGCTCGGCGTAGCCGCCGTACTGCACCAGGGCGAGGACGCGCTGTCCGACGCGGATGCGTTCGACACCGGCACCGACGGCGACGACGCGCCCGGCGGCGTCCATGCCCGGGCTGAACGGGCGCGGCGGCAGATGCTGATAGCTGCCTTGGACGACCAGGATGTCGGGGAAATTGACGCCGGCGGCACCAACCGCGATGACGACCTCTCCCGGGCCCGGTTCGAGATCGGGGACCTCTTCGAGCACAAGGCTACGAGGGGGACCGAACTCCTGGACGAGCGCAGCTCGCATCGTGACTCCTTCGACTCCTGGGGCTAGGGGGTGTTTCAAGGTCCTGTGCGGTGCCCGCACTGTCCGGCGCGTGCTCTCGGCGACCGGCCGCAAGCCCTCGTACCGGGTGTACTCGGGCTTTCGGCCGGTGCGGCAAGAGGGCGCGCCGGGCGCAGTGGACGCCGTGCGGGACTTTCGAAACGTCTCCGGGGCCCACGACGGTGCGGTACCGGCGACGGCGGGCACGCGGCAGGGCGAGGCCTCGCTCATCCCAGGAGACTCCGCAGCTTGAACTTCTGGATCTTGCCGCTCGGCGTCATCGGCAGCTCTGGAAGGACGACCACGCGCTCCGGCAGATAGTGCTTCGACAGGCCCTTGTCGAGCAGGTAGTCCGCCAGCGTCCGCACAGTGAGTTCCGGGCGCCCCTTCTTCATGACCAGCACCGCGCAGATCCGTTCGCCGAGCCGCTCGTCCGGGATGCCGACGACTGCGGCGTTCACGACGTCCGGGTGATCGAAGATCACGGACTCCACATCGGTGACCGGGATGTTCTCACCGCCGCGGATGATGATGTCCTTGGTGCGCCCGCGCAGCGAGACCCATCCGTGCTCGTCGACGCTGGCCCGGTCCCCGCTGCGGAACCAGAACCCGGGGAGGAAGGCGTCCTGGGTCGCGTCGGGCCGGTCGTAGTAGCCGTAGACCAGGCCCGGGCCGCGTATCAGCAACTCGCCGATCTCGTCGTGCGGAACGTCGTTGCCGTCCGCCCCCACCACCCGGACCTCGGAGCCGGCGAAGACCGAGCCGTCCGTGCGCTGGATGTCCGCGGGTTCCTTGGGTGTGCAGGAGATGGGGATGCTGCATTCGGTCATGCCCCAGGCCGGACATATGTAGGCCCCGAGCGCCGCCTGCGCCTGCGCGGGCAGGTTGCGCGGCACGGGCGCTCCGGCGATGACCAGGCAGGTCAGCGGGCTGTCGGGATCGCCCGCGAGTTCGGTTCGCATCATGTCCTGGAGGAAGGTCGGCGCACCGAAGAAGGTGGTGACGCCCTCTTCCCGGATCACCTCGACACCCCAGGCGGGGTCCCAGCGGTCGACGTGGACGCCGGTGCCCGCCAGCAGCACGGTGAACAGGATTCCCCACGCGTAGCCAGTGTGGTGCCCCAGCGGCGAGGCGACCAGCTGGACCATCGGTTCGCCCCACACCTCCTGGCCCACGTGCGCGGCCTGACCTCGGATCGAGTACAGGAGGGTCTCGTGGTTGTGCATGGCCCCCTTCGGTTCACCCGTGGTGCCCGAGGTGAAGCCGAGATAGCAGACACGGCCGGGGTCGGGATCGGGGAACGTCCGGGTCGGTACCTGGGCGTGGCCGGACCACGTGGACTCGCCTGCTACGAGCTCCGAGTCGTCCTCGTCCATCACGATCACGTGCTGGAGCGTGGGTATCTCCGCCCGCAGACGGCGCGACAGCTCAAGGTGCTCAGTGCTCCGCCAGCGGCGCGGGATGACGAGCACCTTGGCCTTGCTGCGCCGCAGGATCGCGGCCGCCTGCCGGTCGCCGTAGGCGACGGGAATTCCCGCGTAGATCGCGCCGATCTCGTTGATGCCGAAGACCAGCTCCGGGTACTCGACCCAGTTGGGCAGCATGACGACGACCGCGTCACCGACGCCCACCCCGAGGGAGGCGAAGACACTCGCGGCGTGGTGCGCGTTGCGGTCGAACTCCGCGTAGCTGCGGGTGACCCTGCTGCCGTCGCTGCGTCGGCCGACCAGTGCCGTACGGTCGGGATGTGTCCCGGCCGCCTCGGTGAGGAGCGACCGGAGCGAGCGGCCCTCCCACCAGCCCTCCGCTCGCCAGCGGTCGATGGTGGCGTCGTCGAGGGGGCTGAACTGGCCTTCCAGCAGGTCTGCGAGGAGCGCGCCGGTGCGGGTGGTGCTCATGAGGCATCCTTCTCCAGGGCGATGACCGGCTCCAGGCCCACGAGGGTGCGAGCGGTGGTCACCGCCGCGCCGGTCACGTCGACGGCGGCGCGGAGCGACACCGCATCACGCAGGTACCGCTCCGCCGGGTACTCGGTCAGGTAGCCGTAGCCCCCGTGGCATTGCAAGGCCGAGGCGGCGACCTCGATCGCCGCCCCGCACGCCTCGTCCATCGCCGCCAGTGTCGTCACCGGCTCCCGGGCCGAGCCGAAGGCCCCCGTGAGCGCGTTCGCCATACGGCCGGCCTGTCTCAGCAGTGCCTGGCGCACGGTCGGGATGTCGGTCAGCGGGCCGCCGAACTGCTGTCGGTCCGCGGCGTACGTGTGCGCGGCGTCGTGGGCGGCGCCCATGATGCCCGCGGCCACGGCGGCAGCTCCGAGACGCAGCCGGGCACGGACCGCGTCGGCGTCCACGCCGGTCAGCGTCGCCACAGCGTCCGTATCGACCTGCGCGGAGCGGGTGAGGGCGCCGCCGAGTCCGGTGCGGCTCAGCGGCGTGTACGTGAGTACGGAGGACTCGACGAGGAGGGCCGTGCCGTCGTCGGCGAGGACCACGAGGTACGGCTGCTGGGAGGCCGCGTCGACGCGGTCGACGGAGCCTGCGAGCACATCGCCGGACCAAGCCAGGCGGACATGCGCGGAGGCCGCGTCGGCCACCGCCACCGCCGCGGTGCCGGCGTGCAGTTCGGCGACCAGGGTGGCGAACCTGTCGTCGTCACCGAGGATGTCGACGGCCGCGTGGGCCTGGACGGCGGCCCAGCCGAGCGCCGGCCAGTGGCGGCCGAGCCGTTCGAGGGCGACCGCCGTGGTGCGCGCGTCCGCCCCGCCTCCTCCGTGTGCCTCCGCGGTGCCGACGGTCCACACACCGAGCCGGGCGAGCTCGGTGACCAGGCCGGCGACGAGGGCGGGGTCGTCGGACAGGACCAGGTCACGGTCCTGTGCGAAGTCGTCGAGCATGCCGGCCAGGTCGCGCTGGTCCTCGTCGAGGTCGGGGCCGAGCGGGCTCACGACCAGAAGCTCTCGGTCTTGGGCTCGCGTCGCTCGTTGAAGGCCTCGTTGACCTCGTGGGCCTCGCGGGTCTGCAGATAGAGCGTGAGCTGCTGGTCGTGCGCCATCCGGGCCTGACCGGCGACGCCGTTGTGGCGGGCGGAGAAGGCACCCTTCATCCCGGCGACGGCCATCGGGCTGCGGGTGGCGATCTCTCGGGCCACCTGGAGCGCACGGCCCATCAGCTCGCTGGCGGGCACCACTTCGTTGGCGAGTCCCATGTCGAGTGCCTGCGCGGCGGTGTACTTCCGGTTGAGATACCACATCTCCTTGGCCCGCTTGCGGCCGATGGTGTCCTCCAGGTACCAGGAGCCGTAGCCGGCGTCGAAGCTGCCGACCAGCGGACCGACCTGACGGAAGACGGCGTTCTCCGACGCGATGGTGAGGTCGCAGACGGTGGCCAGCACGTTGCCGCCGCCGACCGCGAACCCGTTGACCGCCGCGATGACCGGCTTCGGAATGGTGTCGATGGCCTGGTAGACGTCGACGATCGGCAGTACCTGCGACTGGTCCAGGGAGGTGACCGGGTCGTGCTCGCCGCCGATACAGAAGAACTTCTCGCCCGCGCCCGTGAGCACCGCGGCGCGCAGTCGCGGGTCGAGGCGGAACTTCTGCAGCGCGTCGAAGAGCTCCAGGCAGGTCTGGTGGCGGAACTTGTTGCCCGCTTCCGGCCTGTTGACGGTGATGGTGAGGACCGCGCCCTCAGCGCTGACCAGGATGTCGTCGTAGCTCATCGTCAGCCCCTCTCGGTGGTGTTCGTGGTGGTGCGGAATCCGCTGTCGGTCTTCTCACCGAGCTGTCCCGCGGCGACCATCGCCCGCAGCAGCGGCGGCGGAGCGTAGCGGGTGTCGCCAGTGGCGTCGTGCACTGCCCGGGTGGCGTGGAGGTGGACGTCGAGGCCGACGTGGTCGAGCATTTCGAACGGGCCGGTCTTGTAACCGAGACCGAGGCGCAACGCGACGTCGATGTCCTCGACCGTGGCCAGGCCGTCGTCGTACTCCTGGATCACGTCGTTGAGGTACGGCAGCAGCAGCGCGTTGACCAGGAAGCCGGGCCGGTCCTTGACCACGACGGCGACCTTGTCCGCGAGGCTGTCCACGAGTGCGACGAGCCGGTCGACCAGGCCGGCGTCGGTCTGCACGGCCTTGACCACCTCGATGGTGCGCGAACCCGGCGCGGGGCCGAGGAAGTGCAGGCCGGCGACCCGGCCTGAATTCGGGAGCGACGCGGCCAGGTCGGTCACCGACAGGGACGCGGTGTTGCTGAGGATCGGGGCCCGCTCGCCGACGACGCCCGCGACCGCGGCCAGCAGGTCCTTCTTGACCTCCGCGTTTTCGGTGACGGACTCGATGACGGCGTCGACGCCGACGAGGCCGGCGACGTCGGTCGTGGGGGTGATCCGGCTCAGGACCGTCGACTTGTCGTCCTCGGTCACCTCGCCGCGGGCGATGCCTCCGTCCAGGGACTTCGCGACGACGGCCAGGCCGGCGTCGATGCGCTCCTGGTCGGTCTCCAGGACCACCACGTCGCGTCCGGAGGCGGCGAACAGCCACGCGATTCCGGCACCCGACGCGCCGAGGCCGAGGAGGCCGATCTTGGAAAACTCGGTCATGGGTCTCTCCTCAGGAACCGAACAGGCGGGTGTCGTCGTACTCGTAGAAACCACGGCCGGTCTTGCGTCCGAGATCGCCTGCCGCGACCATGCGCTCGACCATCGGCGGCGGGTAGAAGCGCGGGTCGCGCAGCTGCTCGTAGAGGCGCATCGCGACCTGCTGATGGATGTCCATGCCGACGATGTCCAGGAGCCGGAACGGCCCCATCGGGTGGCCGAGCGACCCCAGCACCGCGGCGTCGATGGCCTCCTTGGTCGCGACGCCGGCTTCGAGGGCGCGGATGCAGGAGTTCTCCCACGGGATCAGGAACCGGTTGACGATGAAGCCCGGCCGGTCCTTGGTGACCACGCTCGTCTTGCCGAGCGAGCCGAGGAACTCGATGGTCGCCTTGTGTGCCCAGTCGGCGGTGTGCCGGCCGTCGGCGACCTCGACGAGCTTCATCAGCGGCGCAGGGTTGCAGTAGTGCGTGCCGACCACCCGCTCGGGAAGCCGTGATCCGGAGGCGATGCCGGTCACCGAGAGCGTGGACGTGTTGGTGTGGAACAGCGTGGACTGCGAGACCACCTCGTCGAGCCGGTGGAACAGGTCCTTCTTCAGCGCCAGGTCCTCGAAGACCGCCTCGACGACCACATCACAGGGGGCGAGTTCAGCGACGTCGGTGGTTCCGGTCAGGGCGTCCTTGGCCCCTTGACCGGCTGTGGCGTCAAGCTTGCCCAGCTTCACGCTCTTGTCGAAGAAGCCGTGCACGGTGCCGATGCCACGTTGCAGGTTGGCCTCGCTGAGGTCGTACAGGATGGTCCGGTGCCCAGCACGCGCCATCACCGTGGCGATTCCCGCGCCCATGGTGCCCGCGCCGAGGACGCCGACGGTCTTCGTCTGGTTGCTCAACATGGAGACTCCTGCTGGTTCAGCGGACGGACTGTCCGCCGTCGATCACGATCACTTCACCGGTCATGAAGTCCGAGGCGCTGCCGGCGAGCAGCAGCAGCCAAGGCTTGAGCTCGTGGGGTTGACCCATCCGTTTGGCAGGGATCGCCCTGACGACCTGGGCCAGCGTCTCGGGGTCCTCCCTCATGTCGGCGTTGAGCGCCGTGGCGAAGTAGCCCGGTGCGATCGCGTTCACCTGGACGCCGTGGCGGGCCCACTCGACGGCCATCGACCGGGTGAACCCGATGACGCCGGCCTTGGAGGCCGAGTACGCCGCGTGGTTGGCCACTCCCTGGAGCGCGAAGTTGGAGGCGATGTTGACGACCTTGCCCGACCCTTGCGCCACGAAGTGCCGGCCGGCCTCCCGAGTGGCCAGGTACGTGCCCCTCAGGTTCGTGGCGACCACTCGGTCCCACTCCTCGGCCGGCTGGTCCAGCAGCGGGGTGGTGGCGACGATGCCGCCGTTGTTGACCAGCACGTCAACCCGGCCGAAGGTCTCCACGGTCGCCGCGACCATCCGCTGCACGGACGCCTCGTCGGTGAGATCGGTCGGACAGGCCAGTGCCTCGCCGCCGGCCGTCTTGACCTCGTCGACGAACGCGTCGAGCTCGGAGCGGGTGCGGGCCGCCACGGTGACCGCGGCGCCGGCTTCGACCAGCGCCTCGGCCATCGACCGTCCCAGGCCACGGCCGGCCCCCGTGACGATGGCCGCCTTGCCGGCGAGTGGCCGCTCGATCGCGTTCATGCCAGTCCCTCCAGTGCCCGTGCGCTCTCGCGGCCGATGAGCAGCCGCTGGATCTCGTTGGTGCCGTCGTAGATCTGCGTGACCTTGGCATCGCGCAGGCAGCGCTCGACACCGAGCACCGCGAGGTCACCGTAGGGGCCGAGGATGCGTGCCGCTTCCACGGATGCGGTGAACCCGAGATCGGTGCACACCTGCTTCATGATCCCGATCTGGCCGGAGGTCACGGTGTCGTCCGCGTCGACCTGCCGGGCCACGGCATGCAGCAGCAGCCGACCCTGAAGGATCCGGCCACGCAGATCGGCGAGAGCGAATGTCTGTTCGTCGGACAGTCGGGTCCCGTGCAGCCGCCTGAGGGCCGCGAGCGTTCGGCCGTACGCGGCGCGTGCCAGGCCCACTCCCTGCGCGGCGGCGCTGATGCGGGACTTGACCACGGAACTCATCACGACGGCCCAACCCTCGCCGGGACGGCCGAGGACATGGTCCTCGGGGATGCGGACGCCGTCGAAGAACAACTCGGCGGTGCTGGAGCCGTGCATGCCCATCTTGTCGAAGGGCCGGCCTCGGCCCACGCCCTCCCATCCACCGTCGACGACGAAGGCGGTGATACCGCGCCTGCCCAGGCTCCTGTCGACGGTGGCGAAGCAGATGATCACGCCCGCCCTGTCGCCGGTCGTGATGAAGGTCTTCGACCCGTTGAGGTCGTATCCCCCCGCCACCGGCCGGGCGGTGGTCTGCAGGCCGGACACGTCGCTGCCGGCGTTCGGCTCGGTGATGCCGAGCGCTCCGTACACCGAGCCGTCGAGCAGGCCCGGAACGTAGCGCCGTGCCAGGTCGTCGGTGCCCGCGATCAGGATCGGGTACGCGGCGTGCATCTGAGTCATGAAGACCAGCGAGGTCGCGGCGCAGCCCGCCGCCACCTCCTCCATCGCCACCGCGTAGGCGACGTTCGTGTCCGCGGTGCCACCAAGGTGCCGGGGGAAGACCAGGCCCATGAGCCCGGCCCGCGCCAGTGCCTGCACGCCCTCGTGAGCGAAGGCATGCGTCCTGTCCAGTGCGGCGGCGCCCGGCGCCACCTCCCGCGCCACTACTTCCCTGGTGAGGGCGCGGACCTCGCGTTCGCGCCGGGTCAGCGCGGCGTCGGCGGTCGGCTCGTCGAGCATGTCGTTCAGCTCGATGTAAGCCTTGGGGTCGAGGTCCAGGGCGAGAGGTTCGACGCTCATATCTTCCCCTGCGATCCGGAGTTCCCGAAGCGCGCCGGGCGACGCTCCAGGAAGGCGGCGATGCCCTCGTCCGACTCTGCTCCCGCGACGGCCAGCGCCGCGAGTCCGGTCTCCACCCGGAGGCCGGAGTCGAGCGCCGAATCACGGCTCGTCTCCAGTGCGGTCAGGATGGACCGGACCGCCATCGGACCCTGTGCGGTGATCTTCCCAGCGATCGCAAGGGCGGTCGGCAGAAGTTCCGCAGGCGCGACCGGCGGCACCGGGGCGAGACCGAGCTGGTAGGCCCGCTTGGCGTCGAGCCGGGCCCCCGTGAGCATGAGGTGCGCCGCCGCCTGCTGCCCGACCACCCGCGGCAGGCGCTGTGTACCGCCATAGCCCGGAATCAGGCCGAGACCGGACTCGGGAAGGCCCAGCGACGCGCCCGTCGAGAGCACCGGGAAGGTCGAGGCGAGGATCAGCTCGAAGCCACCGCCCAGCGCGACGCCGTTGACCGCCGCGACGACTGGGACCGCCGCCCGCTCGATGGTCCGCATGACGGCTTGGCCGATGCGCATGGTCTCGTGCGCCAGGTCCGGTCCCATCCCGGCGAGTTCCTTGAGGTCGGCTCCGGCACTGAACGCCTTCTCCCCCGAGCCGGTGACCACGACTGCGCGACACGACGGATCCGCCTCTGCGGCCAGGACGGCATCGCGCAGACCAGCCAGGACATCAGCGTTGAGGGCGTTGTAGGCATCGGGGCGGTTGATGGTCAGCGTGGTCACGGAGTCCACGCGCTCGACCAGAAGTGCCTCAGATGTGGTCACGACGCCACCGCCCCGGGGCCCAGCTCGATCACGCCGGCGGCCACGAGCTCGTCGATGTCTGCGTCGGAGTAGCCGATCCCGCCGAGAACGGAGCGCGTGTCGGCACCCAGTTCGGGGAAACGCTCGTTGCGGGGTTCTCCGACGGACTCGAGCCGGAACGGGCTGTGGATGGTGATCAGCTGCTCCTCGGATCCCGGCACCGGGAGCAACGAGCCACGTGCAATGACCTGCGGGTCTTTGACGACCTCGGAGACCGCCTGCACCAGGGCCACCGGCACGTCCGCGTCGCCCAGGATCTGCAGCCATTCGGCGGCAGGGCAGGTCGCCAGGCGTGCGGCGATGGCTGCCGTGATCTCGGCGCGGCGACCGCGCCGTCCGGCGTTGTCGGCGAGAGCCGGGTCCTCGGCAAACTCAGGCAGGCCGACGGCCGCGACGAACCGCTGCCACATCGCGTCGTTGCCGATCGCGACCACCATGGTGCGGTCGGCCGTCTCGAACGGCTGGTAGACAGCAAGTACGGAGTCGGTGCCGCCGCTGGGTGCCGGATCCGCTTCACCCGCGTGGTAGGAGGCGATCCGCGGCGCCATCAGAGCCAGGTCGCTGTCCAGCAATGACACGTCGATCACCTCGCCTTCACCCGTGCGGAACTGACGCACGAGTGCCGCGTTCACCGCGAGCGCGGCACACATGCCGGTCACAACGTCGGACAGTGCGGTGGAGACTCGCTGAGGGCTGCGCCCCTTCTCGCCGGTAACCGACATCAGACCCGACCTGGCCTGGGCGACGAGGTCGTAGCCCGGGAGGTCGCTGTCCGGCCCGTCGAGGCCGAATCCGGACATCGCGCAGTAGACGAGCCGGGGATTCCGCGCCTGCAACGTCTCACTGTCGATGCCCATCCTGCGGAGTTTGGCCGGGTTGAAGTTCTGCAGGAAGACATGCGCCGTGTCGAGCAGCCGGAGCAGGGTCTCACGCCCCTCGGGCGCCCGCAGGTTGAGGGCCAGCGACTGCTTGTTGCGGTTCGCCGACGCGAACCACGCCGATACGCCGTCCGCAAACGGCGGGCCCCAGCCGCGCGTGTCGTCTCCTCGGCCGGTGCGTTCGACCTTGATCACCGTGGCACCGAGATCCGCAAGGTACATTGCCGCAGTGGGTCCAGCGTACGACGTGGTCATGTCGACCACCCGAACACCTGTCAACGGACCGGGCCTGGTCGCCATCGCTTCCACCTCTTTCTCTGTCTTCGGGTCGATCTGGAGTGCTGCGATTGCTTGGAAGCCGTGCAGCCCGGTACCGGACACCCACGGGGGCTCACGAGGGCCCAGTCGGCAGCCTCGACTGCGGGTCGCTCTTGGCGGCGTCGGGCGATCCGGTCCGCTCGGACCACCCGATGTCGTCAAGGGCGCGTCTCCCGCGCCGCAACGGCGGCTGCGGCGCTGAGCGCGGTATCGGCCAAGGGCGTAGAGCGCCAGCAGCCACGTGGCGTCGTACCGGTCCCATAGAGCCGCTGCGACGAAGGACACCGGGACGCTGAACAGCAGGCCGCCCAGCGTGTGGGTGATCCCGGACCCGCTGTAGCGCAGCTGGGTCGGGAACAGTTCAGGCAGGAAGCTCGCCTGGAGCGCATCGGTCAGCCAGTAGCAGACAGGGAGCGCGAGCGCGAGGACGATTGCGGCTGGCTGGTGCGTGTCGAGCAGCCAGAAGAACGGGTACGCCACGAGCACGGTCGCGACGCAGCCGGCGAGCAGAACCAGTCGGCGTCGCAGGCAGTCGTCGCAGAGCAATGCTGCGAGTGGGACGGTGCCGATCTGCGTGACCGGCGCAAGGGACACTGCAGCGAGGAAAGTATCGCGGCTCACGCCGTCGTCGGCGCGGTAGCTCAGCATG
This sequence comes from Streptomyces sp. NPDC001027, assembly GCF_040299045.1. Classification (NCBI taxonomy): domain Bacteria; kingdom Bacillati; phylum Actinomycetota; class Actinomycetes; order Kitasatosporales; family Streptomycetaceae; genus Streptomyces; species Streptomyces sp. NPDC001027. The sequence continues at coordinate 18,686 of NZ_JBEPBI010000084.1, read as the reverse complement.
AAGAACGGCGGCCGTACCGAAAGGGATGTTCGCGACGGCCACGGCGAGGGCACCGCGCAGGACGCCGCGACCCGCGAGGCGGAAACCCGCCGCGGCCGGGAAGCGCTCCTGCTGGCGATTCTCCTTGACTGACCGGGAGACCGGCGAGTCCTCCATGCTCAACCGAATGCAGAGCCCGAACGCGACGAGGAACGAACTCAGCAGGAGGGGGACGCACCACCCTCAGACCTCGGACTGGGAAGCGGGCAGCTGTTGCACGGCGCAGGAGATCCCGGTGGCCAGCACGAGTCCCATGGGGACACCCACGTGCGGCCGACTGCCGTAGGAGGCCCGCATGCCACGTGGCGCGTACTCGATGGCCGTCAACACGGCGCCGTTCCGCTCGCCGCCGAGGGCCAGCTCTGCACAGGAGGTGGCAGAGGGCCAGAAGGATCGGGGCGAGGATCCCGACCTGGTCGTAGGTCGGGAGCAGGCCGGCCGCGACGGTGCCGCTGCCCATCGTGAGCAGGCTGATCACCAGAGTCTGCTTGTGGCCGAGGCGGTCACCGAAGTGACCGAACACGACGGCGCCCAACAGGCGGACCACGAAGGCAACGCCGAAGGTCGCGAGCGCCGCAAGCGTATCGGCGATCGGACCGAGCGCAGAGAGGAAGAGCGTCCCGAACACCAGCACCGAGGCTGTGCCGAAGATGAAGAAGTCGAAGAACTTGAGGGTTGTACCAACGAGGCTGGCGCCGGCGACACGGCCGATCGACACCTTGGGCATGTCGGTCACAGCCATGGGGAGCCCTTCTCGCGACGAGATCATCTGCCCGGCGTCACGGCTTCACGGACGTCGGCGGATCAGAGGTAAGCGCGACCAGGCTACCAATGATTTTCCCGACTGAACAAGGTCCGACATTTATCAGAGATTCATTTCTCGACCCATCCACGCACGGCAAGGACGGGCCTCGCGGTGGCGCGCGTCCGTGGCCGACCGCCGAACCGGAGGCCGCGACACCACGGAACGAACGCCCTCCTCGACGGCACAGGAGCACGGCACCTTCGGGCAGGCGGCAACCCCGAGCAGGAAGCGGAGGCCAACCACGACGGCCGCCGCACTCCCTATTCGACAGCCCAGGCTCATCAGTTTAGGCTGGCCAATATGCCAGAGATTCCTACTGCCGCCCAGGTGGCGAGCGAGCTGCGCGGACTGGTCGGACAGCTCGCCCGCCGGTTGCGTCAGGTCGACAACGCCGATGTCCTCACGCCGTCACAGTCGTCGGTCCTCGGCCGCCTCCGTCGCGAAGGGCCGGCCACGCAGGCCGAACTGGCCGCAGCCGAGCATGTGCGCCCACAGTCGATGGCCGCCATCCTGGCCGCCCTCGACGAGCTCGGACATCTGGAGCGCACGCGGGATCCGAACGACGGGCGGCGAGTCGTGGTGTCGCTGTCCGACCTCGGCGAGAAGACGGTGTCGGGCCTGAACCAGCATCGCGAGGAATGGCTGGCCCTGGCCCTGAGCGACTTCACGCCCGCCGAGCTCGACCTCGTCAACCGCGCACTGCCACTGATCCGGCGGCTGACAAACCCCGACAAGAAGTGAGCACGCCGCTCCGGCGTGCACCGATCCAGGGCTCCGCGCGCTCACGCGCCCGAGAGATCACACCACTGCTGATCAGCGTGGTGCTCAACCCGCTCAACTCGACCCTGATCACGGTCGCACTCGTCCCGATAGGCCACGCGTTCGACGTCGGACCGACTCAGACCGCATGGCTCATCACCTCTCTCTACCTGGCCAGCGCCGTTGCTCAGCCGATCCTCGGCCAGTTCGTCGACCGCTTCGGTGCGCGTCGCATCCTGCTCGCCGGGTCGGTACTGGTGGCCATCGCCGGACTCGGCGGCCTGCTCGCCCCCACACTTGGGTGGCTCGTCGCGGTCCGCGTGCTCCTGGGTATCGCCACCTGCGCCGGCTTCCCCGCGACCATGGCGGTCCTGCGCCGGCACGCGGAACAGACCGGTACGGGACCCCCCAGCCGGACCCTCTCACTCGTCGCGGTGACCATCCAAACGATCATGGTTCTCGGTCCCGCACTGGGCGGGGCAATGATCTCGATGTTCGGGTGGCAGTCGATCTTTGCGGTGAACATCCCCCTGGGTCTGGCCGGCATCGCGCTCACCCTGGCCTGGGTTCCGCCCGACGACATGGCCCTGCTGAAGCGCGGCCGGATCGACACAGCCGGCATCCTCCTCTTCTCCGCCGGGCTGCTGAGCACGCTCTTCTTCCTGATGAAGCCCTCCATCGACGCCCTCCCGCTGCTGGCCGCAGCCGGGGCACTCGGTGCCGCCCTGGTCTGGCGCGAACTACGCACCGACACGCCCTTCATAGACCTCCGCATGCTCCGTGCGAGCACCCCGCTGCTGCGCACCTACCTGCGTCAGGCCCTGGGACTCCTGATCGTCTACTCGGTCCTGTTCGGCTACGTACAGTGGCTGCAGACAGGGCGGAGGCTGAACGAGTCGGCCGCGGGTCTGCTGCTGCTCCCGATGTCCGTAGTGGCGATGCTCGCCGCCGCCGCGTCCGGACGCCCGAACGGCGTGCGCGGCCGGCTGGTGCTCAGCTCCCTGGCCCTCCTGGCCGGATCGATCGCGCTGCTGCTCGTGAACGCGACAACGTCTGTGGGTCTCCTCCTTGTGGTCGCCGGGGCGTTCGGCCTCGGCCAGGGGTTGATGGGCGTGTCGAACCAGACCATGCTGTACCGCCAGACGCCCGCCGGGGCCATCGGCGCAACCAGCGGACTCTTCCGCTCTGCGCAGTACCTGGGTGGCGTCGCGGCTTCGACGCTGATCGCTCTCTGCTACGGCAGCGAGGCGTCCTCGGCGGGACTGCATCACCTCGGCTGGTCACTGACCGCCATCGCAGCGGTGCTGCTCCTGGTCACGGCACTTGACCCCCGGCTGCGGCCCGACGCGACCGCCCGCAAGGGGCCACAATCACATAATGTCAGACCTTAGCAATAGCGGAAACACGCAACCCTGCAATACAGTTTATGTCTGACAGTATTCGAACTGCACGGCACGGATAGGAATCTGGAGAGGCAATGGTCTGGCAAGGCAGCTTCGCAGAACTGTTCATCGACGGTCGGTGGATCGCTCCGGCAGGCCACGAAATGATCGATGTCGTCTCGCCGTACACCGAGGAGGTCATCGCGCGCGTACCGTCCGCCTCGGAAGTGGACATGGACAAGGCCGTGTCGGCTGCCCGTGAGGCGTTCGACGACGGCCCGTGGCCGCGGATGACGCTCCGGGAGCGGATGGACGTACTCCGCCGGCTGAGCACCGCGCTCGCGGAGAACGAAGAGCTGGCCGCGACCGTCATCACCGACGAAGTGGGCTGTCCGATCTCCCAGTCCCGACCGGCCCAGTCCGCCAGTGTCAGGGTTGCCGTGGACACCTTCCTCGATCTCGCGGAGATGTACCCCTTCCAGGAAACGCGTTGCTCCAAGACCGGCAACGCGCTGGTGCTTCGCGAGCCGGTCGGGGTGGTCGCGGCGATCGTGCCGTGGAACACGCCGCTGATCATCTCGGTGATGAAGCTCGTGCCGGCTCTGCTCGCAGGCTGCACCACGGTGCTCAAGCCGGCCCCCGAGACGCCCCTCAACGCCTACCTCCTGGCCGAGCTGTTCGAGGCGGCCGGCCTGCCCCAAGGTGTCGTCAACGTCGTACCGGCCCACCGCGAGGTCAGCGAACACCTCGTCACCCACGCCGGCATCGACAAGGTCGGCTTCACCGGCTCCACTGCGGCGGGCCAGCGCATCGCGTCGCTGTGCGGACAGAACCTGCGGCGCGTCACCCTCGAACTGGGCGGCAAATCCGCCGCCGTCATCCTCGACGACGCGGACCTCGCCGCGACCGTGGAGTCGCTCCGGACGGGCTCACTGCGCAACAGCGGTCAGGTGTGCAGCCTGAAGACCAGGCTCCTCGTCTCGCGTGCGCGCGAGGCCGAGTTCGTCGACCGGCTCACGGCCATGATCGCCGCGATGCCGATCGGCGACCCCCACGACCCGGCCACCCAGATCGGCCCCATGGTCACCGCCCGGCAGCGTGACCGGGTCGAGGGCTACATCGGGCTCGGCCGCTCGGAAGGCGCCAAGATCGTGCTGGGTGGCGGACGACCCGCGTCCCAGCCCCATGGCTGGTTCGTCGAGCCGACGGTCTTCACCGAGGTCCAACCCTCGATGCGCATCGCGCAGGAGGAGATCTTCGGCCCGGTGCTGTCCGTCATCACCTACGACGACGAGGACCAGGCGGTGGCCATCGCCAATGACTCGGCGTACGGCCTCAACGGCTCGGTGTTCACGACGGATCTGGAACGGGGCCTCTCACTGGCTCGCCGGATCCGCACCGGCACGGTCGAGCTGAACGGCAACCCGGTGGGCCGTCACGCCCCGGTCGGAGGATTCAAACAGAGCGGCATCGGGCGCGAGTTCGGCCCGGAGGGCTTCGACTCTTACGTCGAGCTGAAGTCCATCGGGCTACCGGCGAGCCTGGCCCAGAGCCTGTCCTGAATCCCTGGCCCCGGATCCGAGAGGAATCCGAGACATGACCCTGATTCGTGGTGCGGTTCTGGAACGGATCGCCGAGGCGCCGCCGTGGTCTCAGAGCCGCCCGCTCAGAGTCGGGACACTCGAACTCGACGCGCCGGGACCCGGTGAGGTCAAGGTTCGTATGGAGGCCGCCGGAGTCTGCCACTCGGACCTTTCCCGCGTAGCCGACAGCCGCGAGGCGGCGCTCCCCATGCTCCTCGGCCACGAGGGGAGCGGCACCATCGCACGCTGCGGACCCGAGGTCGAGGGCTTGGACGTCGGGGATCGCGTCGTGGCGACCTTTCTCCCGCGCTGCGGCGAGTGCACGCACTGCAACACCACGGGATGGTCCGTATGCCGGCGCGGGGCTCGGGCCAACACCCGGGGTGAGCTGCTCCGGGGCGGCCGACGGCTCCACCGCGACGGCACCGTCGTCCATCACAACGCAGGAGTCTCGGCCTTCGCCACCCGAGCGGTGGTCGACGCCACCAGCCTCGTCGCCGTACCACGCGAGGTGCCTGCCGATGTTGCCGCCATCCTGGGTTGTGCCGTGCTCACCGGCGGTGGCGCGGTTCTCAACGCCGGACGCCTGCAGCCCCGTGAGTCAGTGGCGTTCGTCGGGCTGGGCGGTGTGGGCTTTGCCGGCATGCTCGTGGCGGCGACCCAATCGCCCGGCGAGATCCTCGCCGTCGACACACTGCCAAAAAAACCGGGCCGCGCCGGGATTCGGGGCCGCCGAGGCCCTGAAGCCGGAGGCCGCGTTGGCCAGGGGCAAGCGCTACGACGTCGTGGTGGAATGTGTCGGCAATGTGAAGGCCCTGGAGACCGCGATAGCCCTCACCCGCCCGGGTGGCCGCACGGTGACCGTCGGCCTACCGCGCCCCTCGGCCACGCTGGCCGTCTCGCCACTGGCGCTGGTCACGGAGGCGCGGTCGTTGATCGGTTCCTACGTCGGTTCCGGCAACCCGACCCGCGACATCCAGCGCTTTGCATCGATGTTCCTGGACGGGTGCCTTCCCCTCAGGAAGCTCATCAGCTCACGCATCGGGCTCGCGGAAATCAACGATGCGATGGATGCTCTCCACGAAGGCAGCGTTTTGCGACAGATCATCGACCTCGCGGCTGAGGAGGAGCCGGAAAACATTCCCGTTCGGTAGGCATGATGCAAGCACCCTCCCGTCAGTGGGACCTACCGCCTGACCGATCTCACCAGAGTGCCTGGCCCACAGGGAGGACTCGCCACTCGGCCTGTCCATCGATTGCGCCTGTTCGACATCTCCCCGGGGCGCGCCCGTTTGCTCCTCGATACACCTCTGGGGCTCGTTCCCCATAACCGCAGTCGCGGCCGGTCTGCTGCATTGCAGCGAACGCCTGGGGCAACCGGCCACACGGTTCGCGCCGACCGCACGAACCACGTTCAGCATCGCTCCGAAACGATGGGCTGTTCAGCCCGGATGACTATTCCGTTGACAGCATGACGAGTGCCCCAACAGTGGGCGAGTTGGGCAGCAAGGAATAGCCCGCTCTTCCCCCCTCGCCGGTGGGGACGGCACGACACCGATGCGGCGAGGTGCCGCTACTGTCCCGGACCTCACAAATCAGCAAATGGTCGCGGATCAATCGCAGAGCGCCATCAGGGCGCTGCGTCCCGGATGGCCTTGGTGGCCTGTTCGCCGCGAGTAACTCGATGGTGAACGCCAGCCGTCCTTGAGCGCCTCGCCGAGCAGGATCTCGTTGGAGCCGGTGCCCCCGCCGTAGAGCTCGGCGGTATCGAAGAAGGTGACGCCCAAGTCGTGGGCGCGCTGGATGGCAGCCACGCCCGCCTGCTCGTCGGTGGGGCCGTAGGCCATGGTCAGGCCCATCGATCCATAGCCGACCGCCGAGACCTCAAGGCCCTGGGCGCCGAGTGTCCTGCGCTGCATGTTTCCTCCCAGAGGCAAACCAAACTATCCGGTCTGACCGTATGCCTCTCTCCCCGCCAGTCAAACTGAACGGTTTGGTTCACATCTTTGGCCCTGACGTCCACCCGAGCAGCCCGGCACATTCGAGGCCTTTCGGCCATGGCGCGCTGCGCCAGAGCCGCCCGCGAGCACACCGTCGCCACCTCGCGAATCAAGACCCGCCCAGCCCGGCCACATCCATTACACGCGGGCCGTCCATCGAAAAGGCGGCGGGGCGCGCCCGCCGCAGCCCCCGGCGATCATGTTTGCCGATTTAAGATACCTGGTGTAGCAATTGCTGGGTGCGCCCTTGCCGGAGGCCCCGACCATCCAGGTCAGGCCGGTCGGCGCACGGCTGTATGCAGGCAATCTCCGCCTTGCCCCTGCGTCCTTCCGGGGCCGTATCTGGGGCCGCTCGCACCACGAAAGGACGCTGATGCGCACACGTCGCTCCCCCCCCCGTGGCCTCTCCGACCTGCCGTACGCACATCGCCTCGAACCGTTCAGCCGAGAAATGCAGCGTAAGGAGGTGTACGAGTGGATCCACATCGACAGCCAGAACATCGATGACTCAGACCGCGACATGAGCCGCTTCATCGAGTCGGCGTTCTCCTCGGTGAACTTCAACGGCGGCCGGATGCAGCACGGCCGGTTCGACACCGTCTGGATGCACAACGTCCGCCTACTGGGCACCGCCCTCACCAGCACCACCTGGCTCGACACCGAGTGCCGCTCCAGCCTCCTGGCCGGTACACAGCTTCACGGGGCCGAACTGCAGCGCACGGTCTTCCACCAGTGCAAGCTCGACTCCGTCAACCTGCGGGGAGCCAAGCTGCGGGATGTCACCTTCCTCGACTGCTCCCTGGGCGACGTGGATTTCGGCGGCGCCACCCTCGAGGGAGTTTTCTTCCCCGGCACCGCCTTGGACCAAGTCGACTTCGCCAAAGGATCTCTCACCCGGGTGGACCTGCGCGAGGTAACGGCACTGGGCCTCGCATCCGGGGCCGAGGATCTGCGCGGCGCCATCATCAACACTCGCCAGCTGCTCGACCTCGCTCCCGACCTCGCCCAGCACGCCAGCCTCACGGTCAAGGATTCCTAATGGAGTTGTCAAGTGGCCGCGGTGACGGGCGGCATGGGGTTGCAGCACCGTCCGTCAGGCAGGAGGGCCTACAGGACCTTGACTCGGCGTCGGGCGAGGGCCATTACGGCTTGGCTATGTCGTTTGCCTTCGGCGCGCTTGCGGTCGTAGAAGCGGCGGGATTCGTCGCAGCAGCGGATGCTGATCAGCACGGAGGTGTAGAAGACGCGTTGGAGGCGTCGGCTGTAGCGGGTGGGGCGGTGCAGGTTGCCGCTGATCTTCCCGGAGTCACGCGGCGTCGGGGAGACACCGGTGAAGGCGGCCAGCAGGTCCGCTCTGGCGAAGGCGTCCATGTCTCCGCCAGTGGCGGCCAGGAACTCGGCGCCCAGCAGGGAACCGATGCCAGGCATGCTCGTGATCACCTCGGCGTTGCGGTGTTGGCGAAACCGGCCCTCGATGAGTTTGTCGGTCTCGGCGATCTTCTCGTTGAGGGCCATCACCTCCCTGGCCAGAGAGTGCACCACGTGGGCGGTCATGTCCTCGCCGGGCACGCCGGTGTGCTGGGCTTCGGCGGCCTGGACGGCCTTGGCGGCCAGTTCGTCGGCGCTGCGGACCTTCCGGTTGCACAGCCAGGTGGCCAGACGCCGCCGGCCGGTGCGGCGGATGGCGGCCGGGGTCTGGTACCCGGTCAGGAGTACCAGGGGGCCGTCGTTACCCAGGTCGAGTTCGCGTTCCAGGCCGGGAAAGATCTCGGTGAGGTGGCCGCGGAGCCGGTTGATGGTCCGGGTGCGGTCGTCGCTGAGGTCACGGCGGTGCCGGGTGAGGACCTTCAGCTCGGACACCAGCTCGTCGCCGGGCCGCAACGGGGTGAGATCCCGTCGGATACGCACCTGGTCGGCGATGACCGCCGCGTCCTTGGCATCGGTCTTGCCGTCACCCCGGTAGCCCTCGGAGGCCCGGTTGACCGTCCGCCCGGGGATGTAGAGGAGCTGCTGGCCGTGGTTGAGCAGGACCGCAATGATCAGAGCGGCCCCGCCGTCGGCCAGGTCAACGCCCCACACGGTGTCTTCGCCCAGGGCGAGCACGTCGCCCAGGAGCTTGAGCAGTTCGGTCTCGTCATTGGCGACGCGTCGCGACAGCAGCCGCTTGCCCGTGTCGTCGATCACCACGCAATGGTGATGGGTCTTCCCGGCATCGAGACCGGCCCAGATCGCTGTCACTCGCTTCTCCGCAGGTCGTGTTCGTACAGGCACCACGGATGACCTCGCTGTCGAGTCCCTACTGAGCGATCAGTGCCGCAATTCCTAATGAGCAGCCGAGTCGTCGTGGGGCGCCGGGCGGCCAATCCTCTGAAGCCACAACCACGGCGGACGACTGAAAGCCACACCCAGCGCCCCTGGGTGAGCCAACCCTACGAATGGCTCGCTCATCCCGATCAACAAGGTAGGGACGACTGACTCGGCCGCACAAAAGAGCCCTGGCCCCAGCTCCCGGCCAGGGCTGCTCGCGTTGTCACGAAGTTCAGGCAGGTCGGATGTGGAGTTCCTCGGGCCGCATGCTCATCGTCAGACTCGACGTCCACTGGACCACTGGCCCCCTCGATCGCACCCGCCACAGCAGCTCGAACGGCTCAGCTACCGACTCTCCGCCTGAACGAATTGCGCAGCAGAGTCGCTGCCGACTACAAAGAGCGCCACGCGGTGGAGTGCGGAATCAATCGCCTCAAGCGCCGGTGCGCCGTGGCGACGAGGAATAGCTGCGGCGGATACCGCGATACCAATTCCCACACACGGCGTCAGCGCTCCCCGCCAGCCCGATCCTGGGCTGCGGGGAAGAGGCGCTGGACGGCAGCGACGACAGAAGCGCGGCGGGCGGCCATGCGCTCAACGCGCTCGCGCAGAGGGAGGCTCGTGGCGAGGCCCGGCTGGTTGGCCCAGGATGTGCCGATCTGGTTGACGAGGATGAGAACGTCGAGTGGGTCCCAGCCAGGCTCGAGGAGCCCCGCCTCCTGCGCCCTGCGCAGTTGCTCGGTCTTGTGGGTCATGGCCTGGCGGACGGGGTCGTCGTCCGGCGTATCGTTCGTGCCGAGTTCCAGCTGGCCCCAGGCCATCAGCCGATGCCGCTCGGGGTGGACGGTGAAGTAATCGTGGATACGGCCTGCGTAGCCGGGCAGGTCGGCGGGGTCCATACGGGTGGCCTCCGCGATCGCGGCAAGTTCACGGCCGGAGACGAAGCGGTACAGCTCCTCCTTGCTGCGGAAGTAGGCGTAAACGCGCTCCTTACTGGTCCGGGCGGCCTTGGCTATGCGGTCGATGCGCGCGCCGGCGATTCCGTGCCGGGAGAACTCGGCCGTGGCCGCAGTGACGATGCGGTCACGGGTGGAGTCGGCGCCGGTCTGAGAAGTCATGCAGCCGATCATACCAAACCGTTCAGTTTGACTGGCAGGGGGAGAGAGGCATACGGTCAGACCAGACAGTTTGGTTTGCCTCTGGGAGGAAACATGCAGCGCAGGACACTCGGCAGCCAGGGCCTGACCGTCTCAGCTATCGGCTACGGCTCGATGGGCTTGACGATGGCCTACGGCCCGACTGACGAGCGGGCGGGGGTTGAGGCCGTCCGCCGGGCCCACGAGCTCGGGGTCACCTTCTTCGACACCGCCGAGCTCTACGGCGGGGGCACCGGCTCCAACGAGATCCTCCTCGGCAAAGCACTCAAGGACGTCCGCGACGAGGTCGTACTGGCCACCAAGTTCGGCTTCGACCTGACCGCCGAGCCGAACGGCAGCGTCCTCAACAGCCGTCCCGACCACATCCGCAAGGTTGCCGACAACAGTCTGCGCTACCTCGACACCGACCGCATCGACGTCTTCTACCAGCACCGCGTCGACCCGAACGTGCCGATCGAGGAGGTCGCCGGGGCCGTCAAGGAGCTGATCGACGCGGGCAAGGTGAAGTACTTCGGCCTGAGCGAGGCGGGACCGCAGACCATCCGCCGCGCGCACGCCGTACAGCCCGTCTCCGTCCTGCAGACCGAGTACAGCCTCTTCGCGCGCGAGGTCGAGCAGCTCTTCCCCGTCCTCGAGGAGCTCGGCATCGGCTTCGTCGCCTACTCGCCGCTCGGCCGCGGCTTCATCACCGGCAACGCAAAGCCCGCCGAACAGTACGACCCGACCGACTACCGCAACTACGACCCCCGCTGGCAGCCCGGCAACTTCGAGAAGAACGTCGAAGCCGTCGACCGGCTCGGAGAACTCGCCAAAACCAAGGGGGCCACCGTCTCGCAACTCGCCCTGGCCTGGCTGCTCGCCCAGGGCCAGCACATCGTGCCCATCCCCGGAACCCGCAGCGCCGCCCGGATCGAGGAAAACGCCGGCGCAGCCGACGTCACCCTCACCGAGGCCGACCTCGCAGCCATCCGGGAGATCCTCCCCCGCGGCGGCTTCGGCGCCCGCTACGCGGCGATGGCCATGCCCACCTGGATCTGACCGACGGACGGGCGGGCTGCGGTAGCCAACGAGCCCCACAGACCGTAGTGGGGACCGCTATTGAGCGCGCAGTGCTGGCCGGGCAGGAGCAGCCGCCGTTGCGGTTCGTCGCCGACGGCGATGCCCTTCCCGCCTTCGCGGACAAAGCCGCACGATGACCGACCAGGCCGAGGCATCCCGCGCCCTGGTCGGCCACCTCGCCCACAGCCGCCTGACCACACCCGCACTAGCAATAGGCTCATGGGCTCCAGCGGCTACGTCGAGCCCATGGTCGCCGACGGGCCAGAGCCACCACTCTGCGGCTCCCCCCGCAGCAGTGACCACACGCCGCCGATCGACCACCGGCTGGCACCACACCGACCTGTGAACGGGAGCAACGACATGATGAACCCGACATACAACTTCGACGGGAAGGTGGCACTGGTTACCGGCGCGGCCTCCGGCATGGGGCTTGCGACCGCCCGTGCATTCGCCGACTCCGGCGCTGCGGTGGTACTGGCCGACCTCGACCACGACGCTGTCCAGGCCGCTGCCAAGGACATCGCCGCCCCCGGTCGGCGAGCGATCGCCGTCGCCTGCGATGTCACCGACGAGAGTCAGGTGGCCGCCGCGGTGCAGCGCGCGGTGACGGAGTACGGTCGCCTGGACATAGCGTTCAACAATGCTGGTATCCAGGCGCCGGCCGCTGACGCGGCCGACGAGACGGCCGAGTCCTTCGACAGCGTCAACGCCGTCAATCTGCGGGGAGTGTGGGCGGCGATGAAGCACGAGCTGCGGCAGATGCGTATCCAGGGCAGCGGCGCCATCGTCAACTGCTCGTCTCTGGGCGGTCTGGTGGGCCTTCCCGAGCGTGCGGCGTACCATGCTTCCAAGCATGGTGTGATCGGTCTGACCCGAAGCGCCGCCGTCGAATACGCCCCCAGGGGCGTGCGCATCAACGCCGTGTGCCCCGGTGTCATCGACACCCCGATGGTCGCCGAGATGGTCGAGAACCAAGCCGATGCCGTGGCCGAGATTCTGAAGCAACAGCCCGCCGGGCGCCTGGGGCGCGCGGACGAGATCGCCGCTGCTGTCTTGTGGCTGTGCAGTCCGGGCGCCAGCTTCGTCACCGGAACCGCTCTGCCCGTCGATGGCGGCTTCACCGCTCACTGATCATCCCGCCGCACCGACGAACCGAACCCTGGATCAACCAGATCGAGACCTGGTTCGGCATCCTGACCCGGCAGTCGATCCGCCGCGGCACCTTCGCCAGCGTCAATGTCCTAATCACGCAGATCCACAACTACATCGACTCCTGGAACTCCGAGGCCAGGCCCTTCACTTGGACCGCGACCGCCGGCGAGATCCTGGCGAAGGTCCGCCTCGTCCAGACCAACATCAAGAAGCTCGTCGCGAACAACTCAAAGTGATGCCAACAGGATCACGCGACACTAGGAGGAACCTGTGAAAGCATCCCACGGCCTGGCATCGATCGCGACGAAATCATCGTCACGGCAATGGTGAGCGGCCACAACAGCGCCCAGGCATGCCACAGGCTCTCCTTGTAGCGCCGCAGCAGCCACGTGTCGCCGCATACCGTTCCGATTCCATTTCAAGTCGTAACAAACTCAGCGGCAGAGAATCTCGTCACTTTATCACCGAGGAAAGACCGCCAACACGACTTGAAGGAAGAAAAAACAGTGAGGCACAGCCCACGATTACCGGCGATTACATTTGACATGGGTGACGGGATCACCTAAGCCTCTTTCCGAGCCGTCGTCCCCTTACAGCAAGGCGAGGCGGGCAATGGGGGCTGACGTAGCGCCGCTCCGATGCCATTCGCCTGAGAAAACGCACACGGTCCCGTCGGGATGGAATTTCCCCCTTACAATCCAGTGGAAAGCACCCTGCAACTGTGGCGCTCAACTCGCCCCAGGCCAAGGTCACCCCCTCACGCGCCAAAGCCATAAAAGAAAGAAAAATCTATCCCACAGCTGGGCAAAAGTTCACAGAGATCACGTAACGTTTCCTTCGCAAGCGATTGAACACTGAAGGAGTTTTATGAACGCCACATTCTGCCAACTGCGCAAAACCGTAATGATGGGTTTCGTCATCGCGTGTGCCGCACTCGGACTCGTCCTTACGTCGGAGACGCAGGCCCATGCGGGGTCGGTTTCCCCTCCTGGGTCTCCGCGGTACTGTGAGACCCACCCGGCCAACTGCTGAGCCGCTCCTACAGACGTGGCCAGTCGGGAACGGTCGTGGGTATCGCCGGCGGCCTTGCCGTTTGGACGTTGCCGCAGTTCCTGACCGTCACCTCATCCCGTAACCTGCCCCAATGCTACGTTCCGTTCCAGGTCGCCTGTTGAACGATTCAACGTCCGTCGAAAGACCAGACGGATATCTTGGCTGGAGCCGCAGGTTACTGGCAGGGCTGGCTTGCGGGATGCCGATCGGAACGGCAGGTGACACCAGCGAGGTACAGAAGCCGGGTGTCAATGGGTGGTACGTCACGGGCAGTGCCCGTGACGTACCACCCATTGGTTTTCCGGGATCAGATCCCGGTGCACTGGATCGGTGGACCGGCGGCGGGACTGCGTGGAAGCCCGCCAGGTCGACCCAGCTCCAGACTATCGGCGCGCTACCGGATGCGTATCTCGGCGAGTTGGAGACGGCACTTGCTGGTCTCGTCCGAGGCGGGTCGGCCGAGCCTGGTGACGCGCAGGCGCAGGTAGCGGCCAGTGGCGGAGGTGAGGGTGTAGCTCTGGGCGGCTCCGTTGGGGTTGGGTTCGGCGGTGACGGTGCGCGCGGTGGTGTAGGAGGACGAACCGTCGGACCGGGTCTGGATCGTGAAGTCGACGGGGAAGCCCGCGGTGCCGCCGCCGGCTCCGCTGGTGTCGGTGCGGGGGTGGAGCGTGACCGAGCCGATCGCCCGGTCGGCACCGAGGTCGACCTCGATCCACACCGGAGTGGCGCTGATGTCGGCGGAGGGGAAGTCGATGCTGGTGAAGCCCTTGGCCCCGGCCACGCTGGTGAGCGTGCCGTCCAGGATCCGGGTCTTACTCCAGTCGCCGTTCTCCAGCGTGTAGTTGGCGGCGACTGTGGTCGCGGCCGTGGGGACGGTGAGCGCGGCGAGCTGGAGGCGGTACTTGCTGGATTCGTCAGTGGCGGGAGTACCGAGCTTGGTCGCTTGCAGGCGGATATAACGGGCGGTGGTGGTCTTGAAGCCGTACGTCTGCACGAGCCCACCCGGGTTGGGCTCGGCGGTGACGGTGCGCACGGTGGAGTAGGAGGAGCTGCCGTCGGCCCGGACCTGGACACTGAAGTCGACCGGGAAGCCCGCGGTGCCGCCGCCGGCGGCCGGGGTGTCGGTGCGGGGGAAGAGGCGTACGGCGTCGAGGTCGGTGTCGACGCCGAGGTCGATCTCGACCCAGACGGGGTTCGCGCTGACGTCGGCGGAGGAGAAGTCGTTGCTGGTGTAGCCCTTGGCGCCGGCCACGCTGGTGAGCTTGCCGTCGGTGAGCCGGTTCTTGCCCCAGTCGCTGTTCTCCAGGCTGTTGTTGCTGGTGACCGACCTGCCGAGGGCGACGTCGTCAAGCCTGCCCGCGCCGGTGACCGCGAACGTCCAACTGCCTGGCTGCAGGGTGAAGTAGACGTAGGAGGAGTCCTTGCTCGCATAGCTGAGGCCGGACACGCTGCCGGTGGAGGAGCCGCCTGTGAAGACGGTGGTGCCGTTGGCCTTGATGACGGGCGAGGAGCCCCCGTAGGTGGGGACACCCACCCGCGCGGTCGTTCCGCCCGGAGAGGTGAGGGTCAGAGTGACCTCGGTGCCGTCGCGGGTGATGCCGAAGCGGATGTCTCCCTCGACCGTGGGCACCACTGTGTTGATCTTCGTGAGGGTACCGGTCTGTGGGATCACCTCGTAGGTCTCCCAGCCGGGCTTGGTGGGGCGGACACCGGCGGCGTAGGCGGACAGGGCGTACAGGGGGCCGCCGTTCCAGGCGTGGTTGTCGGTGCCTTCCGACTTGACCCATACCTCCCACAGGGTGTGGCAGGCGGGGTCGGCGACCTGGGCGGCGAAGCGGTTGCGTATCCGTTCCTCGGCGACCGTGGCCGCGCCCATGAGGTAGAGCGCTTCGAGGACGTAGAACTCCATGTAGGGGCTGGCGTTGAGGTGCGTGCGCAGGACCTCGGTGAGGGCCTTGTACCGCGAGGCGGGGGCGAGGCCGGCGACGACGGCGAGGCCGTTGGCGCGGTCGTCGGTGTCGCGGGTGTAGCCCGGTGAGCGGTATTCGTTGCGGGAGGAGTTCCACAGGACGCGGTCGAAGTTGGCCTTGATGCTGTCGCGGCGGGACTTCCAGCCGGCCACGTCGCCGCCGTTGCCGCTGAGGTCGGCGAGTTTGGCGGCGGTGTCCAGGGCAAGGTAGTACCAGCAGTTGTCGAGGATGCGGGCGTCGATGTTGGTGCCCCAGTCCTCCCAGTCCCAGTCCCCGGCCCGGTGGTTGACCAGGCCGTCGCCGTCCAGGGTCCACAGGTCCAGGTATCGCTTCACCGCCGGGTAGGCGGCGGTGACGGCGCTCTCGTTGCCGGTGTAGAGGTAGTAGGTCCAGAACGACCACACCGAGGCGAGCATCTGGACGGGCAGTTCGGCGGTCCAGATCGTCGTGGGGACCGGGGAGTACAGCGCTCCGCTCGGCTTCTGCCAGGCCGCGAGCTGGGCGATGGCCTTCTTGCCCAGCGCGTGGGACTTGGTGTCGAAGGTGTAGAAGCCCTCCTTGAGCTGGTTGACCACATCGCCCCACCATTGGGCGCGCTCGCGGGTGGGGCAGTCCATGTAGTTGTCGCGCATGTTGACGTACATCGTGCGGGCCGCCTTGGTCCACAGGGTGTCCAGGAAGGCGTCACTGCTGCTGAACGACCCGGCGAAGTCGGTGTCGTAGCCGCTCTCGCGGTACTTCAGCTCCTGGATCGTCACGCCCGCCGGAATGGTGTACCGCACGGCCGTACCGCTCATCCAGGCCAGCGCTTCGAACTCCTGGGTGCCCCCCTTACAGACGTAGGTGGCGCGCATGTTGTACTGCGTCCCGGGCTCGATCCCGGTCAGGCCCGCGCCGTCGTCGTAGTGGTCGGTCTGGATGCCGATCACGGCCCCGGCGGGCGCGTCGACCTTCAGGTACGGGGTGACCTGGATGTTGGACGGCAGTGTTGCCGAGATCGCGGTGGAGCCCTGGCCCGTGGACGGCAGCGAGGTCGCGTTGGCGTACGACTTCAACCCCGAGTAGCGGAACTGCGGGATCGGCCGCTGCACCAGGCCGTTCCAGGGGGCCCCGCCTGCGGCACCGAAGTCGGTCGGCGCACTCCAGCCGCTGTCGTCGAAGCCTGCGGACTCCCAGCCGGACATCGCGGTCGCGTTGCGGGCGTCGTAGTAGACGTTCGACTCGGGCAGCCGGAAGTTGACCTGGGTACCGCTCGTGTTGTTCGAGTAGCCCGGGTGGACGGTGTGCTTCCAGGCGGTGTCGCTGACCAGCCGGGTGGTCGTCGAGCCGACCTCGACGTCCGACTGGAACAGCAGCCCGCCCTTGCCACTGCTGCTGTGCGAGAAGCCCTGCTTGCCGAAGTACCACACCAGCAGCGCGACCGTGTTGGCGCCGCTCTTCAGATACGGGGCGAGGTCGATCTCGTCGTAGTACGTGTCCGTACGGTTGGGGCCGCGCTTGAGCCCGCCCTCGAAGACCACCAGGGTGCCGTTCACCCACAGCCAGTACTTCGAGTCCGCCGCGATCTGGGTCACCGCCTTCGATGGCGCCGCGCTCAAGGTGAACGATCTACGGAACGCCACCCACTGGTTCGCGGAACTGGAGGGCGCCCAGATCCACTTCGCGGTCCAAGAGACCGCGGCCGAAGCCGCCGGGGCGACGCCGGGCAGAAGCAGAGAGCCCAGGGCGGGTGCCAGGGCCACGCCTATCGCGGAGCGCAGGGCGGAGCGGCGGGAAATGTGCTGCATCGCAAAGTCCTCGCTTCGGTGACACGGGGGAAAGGGACGGACAGCGCTCCCGGCGTTGGCCCGACGCAGAGCACTCACCCATCGATTGAATCGATTCAATCAATCGTTTGCAGACGAGATACTCAATCCTCTTCGAGCGGAATGTCAACCCGTGTGCAACAAGTGTCGAACCCGGCCCGCCGACGGATGCGCGCAGGCCCCTCTCGCGATTACGCCGAGTTACCGGCCTGGGCAAGTCGCCCAAGACCGGTTCTTACCCACAGGCGATCCACCCTGAAAAAAAGGGGGGCCGGTGGGGGGTAGAAACCTTTCCCCGTTACAGACCCTTCCGATGGTGCAAGAATCCCCCGCATGATGGCCGCGCGCAACGCACGTACTCGGCCGGGCTCCATGCCACGGCACTCGACCTCGCACCATGCCCGTGTGCACGGCTCATCCATCCGCGATGCGAAGGCAATAGCTATGTACGGGAGTTGAGGGTTTCGATGCACGGACAGTGCAGGTGCGGACAGAGGTTCCGAAACGCCCGGCGAACTCAAGCCGGGCTGAGCCAGCCGGGACTCGGCAGGCTTCTCCCACGGCCGTCGCAAGCCTACGGCTACCCAGGCTCGTGCACCGAAACCGTCCCGGCCTAAGGGGTGCTTTCAGAAAGCCGGGTTCTTGCGGGCGAGGATCATGCAGTGGGCGAGTTGGAGGAAGGCGTCGTGCATGTCGTCGCGTGCTTCCCACCGGATTCGCAGGCGCCGAGGGCCGTGGAGCCAGGCGATGGCGGACTCGGCGACCCACCGGACCTTTCCCAGGCCCGAGCCGTGTGGCTGGCCGCGTCGGGCGATCTTCGGTGTGATGCCGCGCTCGCGCAGGCGGCGGCGGTAGATGTCGTAGTCGTAGCCGCGGTCGGCGTACAACGTCCGGGGTTTGCGCCGGGGCCGGCCCCGCTTGCCCCGCACCGGCCCAAGGCTGTCGACCAGCGGCAGCAGCTGGGTGACATCGTGGCGGTGTCCGCCGGTCAGTGACACCCGCAGTGGAGTGCCGCGGGCGTCGGTCAGGACGTGGTGTTTCGAGCCCGGCCGGGCGCGGTCAACCGGACTCGGGCCGACTTTTGGGCTGCCTCGCCCCCGCTTGGCCTGCACATGGGAGGCATCGATGGTGGCGCGGGAGAACTCCAGACGGTCCGCCGCCCGCAACCCGTCCAGCAGCACCCGCTGAAGCTCCTCCCACACACCGGCCTCCTGCCACTCGGCCAGCCGCCGCCAGCAGGTAGGACCGGAACCGAACCCCAACTCCTGCGGCAGGAACTCCCACTGGACACCGGTGTAGAGGACGAACAGCACACCCTGGAGCGTCTTGCGGTCATCGATCCGCTTGCGCCCCGGGTACCGGAACCGCCGCTCATGCTTCGGCAACAGCGGCGCGATCACCGCCCACAACTCTTCACTGACCTCCCACGGCTTCCGCCGCGCCATGGTCACACCCCACAAAAGACGGGATCACATACATCTCCACCGTGCCACAACACGATCTTTCTGCAAGGACCCCTAAGAAGGCTTCCGCATACCGGTCGGTGGACGTGTTCAGTCGAACTGGGTTCTGGATCGGGTGATCGCGGCGGTGTCGGCGCATGAAGACAGAGTCC
>NZ_JBEPBI010000083.1:0-33094 GCF_040299045.1 Streptomyces sp. NPDC001027 | reverse complement strand
GTGAGCCGCGCCGACGGTCAGCACCAGCCGGACGCCGCCGTCCGGGCCCGCGACCGCGCGGCTGCGCAACAGCCCGTAGGGGTCGGCGACGTCGACGGTCTCGTGGGCGTCGAGGCCGAGGACCCCGCGGTGGAAGAGGACCGCCGAGTCGAAGTGGTGCCAGGGCTGCGTCAGTGCCACGTGGTCGACGCGGAAGTCGCCGGCCGCGCCGGGAACGTGCGGCGCGTCCTCGAAGTCGGCCCGCCAGTCGGGCAGTTCGGGACGCCTCGTGGCGCACAGGAAGAGCTCCGTGCCGTCGGGGGCGGCGACGGCGTCCAGCGGGGCGTCGCGCTCGGCGCGGCGGCGCGGCAGGACGGGGGCGAGCAGTGCCTCGGCGCGGCGGGCGGCCGCCGCCGGGTCCGGTGACTCCAGACCGACCGCGGCGAGGGCGGCGCCGTCGACGGAGGCCCGACCGCGCGGGCGCAGCCGGGCGTGGGGCGATGCGGCCGGGCCGGTGTTGACCAGGATGCGGGCCTCCCCCTGCTCCCACAGCTCCACCGGTTTGCCGCGGTGGCGGGCGGTGCGGGCGAACCCGAGGCCGGCGAGCAGGCGGGCGACGGGTTCGGCGTCGTGCGTGACCAGTTCGGCGAAGGCCACCTTCGTGGGGGCGACGGGTGCGGGCAGGACCTCTGCGCCGACCTCCTCCTGGAGGATCAGCAGGGAGCGGCGGGCGTCCACGGCGGTCGGGCCGGCCTCGGCCTGCCGGAAGACGTCGTTGAAGACCTCGAGGGAGAGCGGGCCGTCGTAACCGGTGCGCAGCACGCGTTTCACCAGTCCGGCGACGTCGAAGCCGCCCTGTCCGGGGAAACAGCGGTGATGGCGGCTCCACTGCAGCACGTCCATGCCGAGCAGCGGGGCGTCGGCGAGCTGCAGAAAGAAGATCTTCTCGCCGGGGATGCCGTCGATGCCGTCGAGGTCCGCGGGACCGGAGCTCCGGGAGAGGATGTGGAAGCTGTCCAGGCAGGTGCCGAGCGCCGGGTGGCCGGCCGCCTCGACGATGCGCCAGGCGTGGTCGTAGGTGTTGACGTGCCGTCCCCAGGCGAGCGCCTCGTAGGCGACGCGGACGCCGAAGTCCTGTGCCAGGTCGGCGAGTTCGCTCAGCTGCTCGGCGGCGAGCGCGTCGTCGTCCGTGGCGAGCGGGGAGACGCTGGAGCAGACCAGGACGGTGTCCGCGCCGAGTCTCTCCATCAGCTGGAACTTGTGCCGGGCACGGCGCGCATTGCGGGCGAACTCCTCGGCGGGCACGGCCTCGATGTCCCGCATCGGCTGGTACAGGTCGACGGTGAGGCCGAGGTCGGCGCAGCGGGCGCGGATCTCCTCCGGTCCGAGGGGGCTCGCCAGCAGGTCGTTCTCGAAGATCTCGACGCCGTCGAAGCCGGCCCGGGAGGCCGCCGCGAGCTTCTCGGTGAGGGATCCGCTCAGGGAAACGGTTGCTATGGAAGTACGCACGGTCGTGCTCCTTCGGGGACGGTGGCCCGCCGCGGGGGCGCGACCGGTCTCGGACGGCGCGCGACCGTCATACGGCGTGGCGCGCCGACTGCTCGGCGCCACGGGCCAGCCGCGCGAAGTCGGCCAGCATGCCGGCGCTGTCGGGCTCGCGGCCGGTGAACAGACGGAAGGCGTCCACGGCCTGGAAGACGGCCATGCCGCCGCCGTCCAGCACGGCGCAGCCGGCCGCGCGGGCGGTGCGCACCAGCTCGGTCTCCAGGGGGCGGTAGACGACCTCGGCCACCCACAGGCCGGGGTGCAGCGACTGCGCCGGGAAGGGCAGGCCGGGGTGGGCGGCCATGCCGGTGGGGGTGGCGTGCACGACGCCGTCGGCCGACGCGAGCAGCTCGGTCAGCCGGTCCGGGGCGGCGGCCGCCGCCCGCTCGGGTCCGAAGCGGCGGTTGAGGGAGGCGGCGAGTTCCGCCGCC
This sequence comes from Streptomyces sp. NPDC001027, assembly GCF_040299045.1. Lineage (NCBI taxonomy): Bacteria > Bacillati > Actinomycetota > Actinomycetes > Kitasatosporales > Streptomycetaceae > Streptomyces > Streptomyces sp. NPDC001027. The sequence continues at coordinate 31,139 of NZ_JBEPBI010000083.1, read as the reverse complement.
CGCTCGGGCAGCGCGTCCACGACGGTGACCCGCTCCGTGCCCAGGGTGAGCGTGGCGTGCGCGACGGCGGCCCCCGCGCCTCCGGCGCCCAGCTGCACCACCCGCTCGAGCGGCACGTCGGGCAGGCCCCGCGCGAAGGAGGCGGCGAACCCGGTCACGTCGGTGTTGTGGCCGACGGCCCGGCCGTCCCGGAAGACGACGGTGTTGACCGCGCCGAGCGCCTCGGCCTGCGGGGCGAGCGCGTCGAGGTGCGGGAGGACCAGCTGCTTGCACGGGTGCGTGATGTTGAGCCCGTCGAAGCCGAGGTCCCGGGCGGCGCGCACCAGGTCCCCCACGGCCTCGGGGCGGACGCCCAGGACGTCGATGTCGATGAGGCGGTAGACGTACCGCAGGCCCTGCCGGTCGGCCTCCCGCTCATGCAGCGCCGGGCTGAGCGACGGTCCGACGCCGGATCCGATCAGCCCGACGAGATACGAGTCCTGGAAGACGACGGTCACGGCGGACCTCCTGATCGGCTGACTAATGTACGAACTGGTGAGTTAGTCATAGCATCCGGACCGTCCCAGGGGGAAGCCCTCGCGGCCCGGGCCGTCGGGGCGGGCTTCTAGAATCGCGGCACCGCCACCCACGCCGCCCGAAGGAACCCGATGACCAGCGTCGACGAACCGGCACGACCCCACGGCAACGGGCGCACCCGCGACGCCGCCAGGACTCAGGCCGAGATCCTCGACGTGGCGACCCGGGAGTTCGCCCGGGTCGGCTACGCCGGGGCCCGGGTGGACGACATCGCCGCCCTCACCAGCACCACGAAGCGGATGATCTACTACTACTTCGGCGGCAAGGAGCAGCTGTTCACCGCCGTGCTGGAGCGGGCCTACGGGGTGATCCGCGACGCGGAGCAGCAGCTCGACGTCGAGCATCTCGACCCGGTGGCGGCCATCCGCCGGCTGGCGGAGGTGACCTTCGACCACCACGAGCGGCACCCGGACTTCATCCGCCTGGTGAGCATCGAGAACATCCACGAGGCGGAGCACATCGCCGCGTCCGAGAAGCTCGGGCGGATCGGCTCCCCCGCGCTCGACGTGATCCGCCGCATCCTGGCCTCCGGGCGGGAGTCCGGCCTGTTCACGGCCGAGGTGGACGCGGTGGACCTGCACGCGATGATCAGCTCGTTCTGCTTCTTCCGGGTGGCCAACCGGCACACCTTCGGGGCCCTGTTCGGCCGCGACCTGGTCGACCCGGCCCAGCGCGAGCACTACCGCACCATGCTCGGCGACATGGTGATCGCCTATCTGACGGCGGAGCGCACCGCGCGCTGAGCGCCGCCTATTGACAGAGGGGAAACATCGGCGCACCATCCCTAGCCATCCGCTACTAACTACCCAGTGGGTTAATTAGCCGGGCACGCACCCGGCGCAGCCGCCCCGCACCCCAGGGAACCGGCCCTACTCCCCTTGCCTCACTCCACGTACGTTGGAGTCCCCTCGAAGGAGCCCGCCGTGTCCGTCCCCGCCGCACCTCCCGGCCAGCCGAAGAAAGCCGCCACGGCGGCCTGGATCGGCAGCGCTCTGGAGTACTACGACTTCTTCATCTACGGCAGCGCGGCAGCACTGATCTTCCCGAAGGTCTTCTTCGACGCGTCCGACCCGGCCACCGCGACCCTGCTCTCGCTCGCCACGTTCGGCGTCGCCTACGCGGCCCGTCCGGTCGGCGCGCTCTTCCTCGGGCACTTCGGCGACCGCGTGGGCCGCAAGAAGATCATGGTCTTCACGCTCATCCTGATGGGCGTCTCGACGTTCCTCATCGGCTGCCTGCCCACCCGGGCCCAGGTCGGCACGCTCGCGCCGGTCCTGCTGGTGCTGTGCCGCGTGCTGCAGGGCGTCTCGGCGGCCGGCGAACAGGCCAGCGCCAACTCCATGACGCTGGAGCACGCGCCGCCGGAGCGACGGGGCTTCTTCACCAGCTTCACCCTCAGCGGCACCCAGGGCGGCCAGCTCCTCGCCACGCTCGTCTTCATCCCGATCGCCGCCCTCCCCGAGGACCAGCTCCTCTCCTGGGGCTGGCGGGTGCCCTTCTGGCTGAGCATCGCGGTCGCCGTCGCCGGGTACGTCATCCGCCGCAAGCTGGAGGAGACCCCGGCCTTCGCCGCCCAGCAGGCCACCGGCGAGGTCGTGAAGCTGCCGCTGGCGGTGCTGCTGCGCGACCACTGGGCGGACGTGCTGCGGGTCGTCGCGGGCGCGCTCGTCGCGTCCGTCAGCACCGTCTTCACGGTGTGGGCGCTGGCGTACGCGACCAGCGACTCGGTCGGGATGAGCCGCACCTCCATGCTGTGGGTGGGCGCGCTGGCCAACGTGGTCGCGCTGGCGGCCATCCCCGCCTGGGCCACGCTCTCCGACCGCGTCGGCCGCCGTCCGGTGTTCCTGATCGGCGCGGCCGGCAGCGCGGTGATGATGTTCGCCTACCTGTGGGCGATCTCCACCGGCTCCTACCCGCTGATCCTGGTGCTGGGCATCGCCGCCTTCGGCGTGGTCTACAGCGCCGCGAACGGCGTGTGGCCCTCCTTCTACGGTGAGATGTTCTCCACGCGCGTCCGGCTCTCCGGCATGGCGATCGGCACCCAGATCGGCTTCGCGGTGGCCGGCTTCGCGGTCACCTTCGCCGCGGAGATCGCGGGCCCGGACGGCGACGGCTGGTCGTCGGTGGCCCTCTTCACCGCGGCGCTCTGCGTCCCGCCGGTGATCGCGGCTCTCACGGCGCGGGAGACCGCGAAGGTCCCGACGGAGCAGCTCGGCGAGCGCGGCGGGAACAAGGCCGCACAGCCGGAGACGGTCGCGGCCTGACCCCGCCCGCACACCGGGCGCACTCCCCCGCGACCGTGTGACTCCCGAGCCCCTGGACGCCGCGCCGCTCCAGGGGCTCGGGCACGCCCGCACGACCACGAGAGCCCGCACGACCGCGAGAGCCCGGCCGCCTCCCCGTGCCCGGTCGGCGCGCCGGGCCGGCGCCCGCGCCACCGTCGCGGGCGCGACGGCCCTCCTCGCCGCCGGTCTCCTCGTGCTCGCCCGCGCCTTCGGGCCGCTCTCGTTCTGCACCGGGTTCGCCCTGGTGGGAGCCGGGTTCGGCGCGCTGATGGTGGCGGCGACCCATGTCGTCGTACGACTCGCGCCCGCGAAGTCGGCGGGGGTCGCCGGCGGTCTGCAGCAGACGGCGATGAACGTCGGCCCGGTGCTGGGCGTGGCGACGGCGACCGTGCTCATGGACGTCGGCCCGGCCCGCTCGCCGCTCCTCGTGCTGGCGCTGGCCGCCGCGGCGGCACTGCCGCTCTGCCGCGCGCTGCCCGGCCCCGCGTCGCCCGCGCCCTCCGCCCCCGGCGCTCCCCGGGCCGGTCGGGGCGACGCGACGCACAGCGATCTCGACGTCGAAAGGGGTCCGCACGACCGGTCCCTACGCGACCATGGAATCTGAGGTCGTCCGGGCGCGTCAGGCCCGGACCCGCGCCTCGAGCGAGCGCACCGGAGGAGAACGAACGATGGCACTGCTGCGGCAAGAGGTAGAACCGAGCGAGGCAGGGCTCGACCCGCAGGCGCTGGACCGCCTCGACCGGCACGTCGCCCGCCGGGTCGAGACAGGGAGTCTGCCCGGATTCCTGCTGGCGGTCTCGCGCGGCGGCCGGGTCGCCCACCTCACCGCATACGGGCGTCGCGACGTCGCCGCCGGACTGCCCGTCGAGCACGACACCCTCTACCGGATCTACTCGATGACCAAACCGGTCACCTCGGTGGCCGCGCTGATACTGATGGAGGAGGGCCGGCTGGGGCTCGACGACCCGGTCGCCGACCATCTGCCGGCCTTCGCCGGGCTGCGGGTGTACGAGGCCGGCTCCGGCGCGGATCTCACCACCCGCCCGCTCGAACGACCCCTGCTGGTGAAGCATCTGATGACCCACACAGCGGGCCTGACCTTCGCCTTCTACCACTGTCACCCCGTCGACGCCCTCTATCGCGAAGCGGGCCTGGAGTCGGCGGTGCTGCCGGGATCGGACCTCGCGGGCACCGTCGAGGCGTACGCGCGCCTGCCGCTGCAGTTCGAGCCGGGCGCCCAGTGGAACTACTCGGTGGCGACCAACGTCCTGGGACGGATCATCGAGGTCGTGTCCGGCCGGCCCCTCGACGAGTTCCTCGCCGAACGGATCTTCCGTCCCCTCGGCATGCCCGACGCCGGGTTCCAGGTCTCGGACGAACAGGCCGGCCGGCTGGCGGAGCTGTACGGGGACGCCGAGGGCGGCGGCATCGAGCCGATCCTCGGCCTGCCCCTGTTCGGCCGCCCCCGGTTCCTGTCGGGAAGCGGCGGCATGGTGGCGACCGCGTACGACATCCACCGATTCACCGAGATGCTCCGCCGCCGCGGCGAGCTCGACGGAGTGCGCCTGCTGCGGCCGCAGACGGTCGACCTGATGACGGCCAACCACCTGCCCGGCGGCGTCGACCTGCGCGCCTTCGGCAGCCGCCCCGCCCACGACGAGCCCGGCAACGACGGCGTGGGCTTCGGCCTCGGCGTCTCCGTGGTCGTCGACCCGAGGCGCACCCAGGCGCCCTCGGGGCTCGGCACGTACGGCTGGAGCGGCGTCGCCACCACGACGTTCTGGGTCGACCCGGCCCACGACGTGAGCGTGCAGTTCCTGACGCAGCTGAGGCCGAGGCGGTCGCTGAAGCTCTACCCCGACCTCAAGCGGCTGGTGCACGAGGCGATCAAGGACTGACGGCACGCCTCCCGGCCGTCGCGGCCACCGGCCCCACGGCCCTCACTCCTCCAGCCGTGAAGTGAACTCCAGTCCCTCTTCGGCGAGTTCGCGCAGCCACTCCTCGGAGCGGGCGGCGGTCCCGGCGGCCCGGTTCAGACCCGGCGGCAGGGAGCCGTCCAGGATGCGGCGGACGCCGAGGGCGAGCGGCCGGGAGACGCAGCGGGCCATCGCGCTCTCCGTCTCGTCGCCCACCAGGTCCAGCAGACGGCTTCCGCGCCAGGAGCGGCCGGCGCCGACCGCGTCGCCGGGCGCCCCGCCCGCCGCGTCCGCGTGGACCTCCAGCGACACGGCGAGGACCACGCGGTCGCGGTCCGCGTCGGAGGTGGGGTGGGCCGCCGCGAGCTCCCGGGCCAGCTCCGCGATCCGGGTGTCGTCGCCCGCCCTCAGCTCCTCGAACACCGGCTCCCAGGCCCGCAGCCAGCCGTCCAGCCGCAGCGTGCCGCGCACGAAGGTCAGCGGCCGCCAGGCCGGCGGCAGCGCGTACTGCGCGATGAACGGGACGCTGTCCCGGTTGGGATACGCCTCGAAGCTCTCGTCGCCGACCCGGTGGGCGCGCGTGGCCTCCCAGGGCCTCGCGGCCACGACCTCGGCGCCGTCCTCCACGTAACGGGCGGGCGTGCGAAGGGCGTTGAGGACGCCGAGGGGCGCCCAGCTGAAGCGGTACCTGAAGTCGTCCGGGACGGCGGGGACGCCTCCGCAGTACGAGGTGAGCCGGTACGAGGCCGGCGTGTCGTCGCCGATCGCGTCCCGGGCCCGGGCGACGAGGCTGTGCGCGAAGAGGTGGTCGATGCCGGGGTCGAGACCGGCCTCGGTGAGTGCGACGATCCCGGCGGCGGCCGCGGCGGGCGCCGACGCCAGGATCTCGTCCGAGACATAGCTGGAGCAGGCGAAGTGGGCCCGTCGGGCCACGCACGCCGACAGCAGCGCGGCATGCCCGGACGCGGGCAGCATCGACACGACGACGTCCCCGGGGGCCAGTTCGGCCGTCAGCGCGTCGAGGGTGTAGGCGCGCGGCTCGGCGCGTCCGGTCAGGCCGAGCCGGCCGAGCGCCTCGGCCGCCCGCTCGGCCGTGCGGTGCCACACCCGGACCGGGCCGGCGTGTGCGCACAGGGCCGTGAGGCCGCTGCCCGTGGACAGCCCCGCGCCGACCCAGTGGACGGCGCCGGAGGCGGGAACGAGGTCAGACACGGCCGGACCGCCCTTCGGTGAGGCCCAGTCGACGGCAGGCGGCGTCGAAGCGGTCCAGACAGCGGCCCCACGGCCCCGCGGCGCCGAAGTCCAGCAGCACGGGGGTGAGGGCCGCCGAGAAGTCGGCGCTGGCCTCCCGCGGCAGCAGGGACGGCAGGTTGTCGATGGCGATCAGGTCGAGCGGGGGCTCCTTGCGCAGCCGGCGCACGGGGTCGCTCCACTCGGTGGTGCGGTCGTACACGGGCAGGACGTTGAGCGGCGAGCCGACGTCGCAGGTGACGTCGGAGAGGGTGCGCAGCCGCCGCGCGGGGTCGTCGAGGTCCTCCTCGCGGACGAACGGCGGCGCCGGGGCCGTGGCGAGGACGCAGTTGACCAGCACGTCGTGGGCCAGCAGCGCGGGGCGGTCCAGGTCGAGGGTCTCCGCCAGGTCCCAGCAGGCCGGTGCCACGCCGGCGGCGCCGAACGCGGCCCGCGCGCCCCGGCCGCTGCGGCCCAGCGCGCCGACGACGAGGGCGGTGAACTCCTCGTCGCCGGGGGCGGGGCGCAGCGCCTCGTCCCACTCGGCCTTCTCCGAGGGGCACAGGGGTGCGGTGAGCCTGCCCCGGTGGTGCAGCACCGCCAGCGCCGCGCCGAGGTAGCCCGCCCAGTATCCGAAGGCGGCGAGGCGGCGGCCCTGTTCGTCGACCAGGTACTCCAGGTCGAGGAGGGCTCCTCCCCCGGCGGCGAACCGCCGCAACAGCTCGCCTGCGCCGGGCTGTTGCTTGTAGGCGTGCCCGAAGAAGACATGGCGGTGCGTCAACTCGGCTGGCTCGTCGGGGAGTTCCTTCAGACCGAGGACGACCGCGTCGCGCGGGGCGGACGTCCAGGAGCCGGCGGGTGCGATCCGTGCGCCGGCCGCCACGTAGGCGTCGGCCGGGAACACGCGCTGCGGGGAGTCCTCGACGGTCAGCGCCACCCCGGCCTCGACGAGGCGGCGGGCGTCGTCGGGGACGACCGGGGTGCGGCGTTCGGTGGTGCGGGCCTCGTGGCGCAGCCACAGGTGCAGTTCGGTCATACGCGGTTGACCTCCGGACGCGGGGCGTCGGCCGCGAAACGGTCGGCGCTCAGGGGGGTGACGTCCACGAAGGGTACGCGGCCCAGGTACAGGTCGCGGACGACCTCGCCGACCGCCGGGCCCTGCAGGAAACCGTGTCCGGAGAAGCCGGTCGCGTACAGGAAGCGGGACACCGACGACGCCTCGCCGATCAGGGCGTTGTGGTCCGGGGTGACCTCGTACAGGCCCGCCCAGCCGCCGGTGCGGCGCAGGTCGAGCAGGGCGGGGGCGCGGCGCTGCATGGCGTCGGCGAGGCGCGGGATCCACCGGTCGTGGGCGTCGGTGGCGAAGCCCGGCCGCTCGTCGGGGTCGGACATGCCGACCAGGAGGCCGGGGCCCTCGGAGTGGAAGTACAGGGTGCTGCTGAAGTCGATGGTCATGGGCAGGTCGGGCGGCAGGCCGGGGACCGGTTCGGTGACGGCGATCTGCCGGCGCAGCGGCTGTACCGGCAGGTCGACGCCGGCCATCGCGCCGACGGCCCGGGACCAGGCGCCGGCCGCGCAGATCACCGTGTCGGTGGCGATGCGGCCGAGGGTGGTCTGCACGGCGGTGACGGCGTTCCCCTGCCGTTCGATGCCGGTGACCGCGGTGTGCCGCAGGATGCGCGCGCCGCAGCGGCGGGCGGCGGCCGCGTACCCGTGGACGACGGATTCGGGCGTGCAGTGGCCGTCGTCGGGCGAGAACGCGGCCGCCAGTAACCCGTCGGTGCGGATCAACGGGGAGAGCCGGGCGGCCTCGTCGGGGCCGATGAGGCGGCTGGGCACGCCGAGCGCGTTCTGCAGGCGCACGCCCGCCTCGAAGGAGGCGACGTCCTGCGGGGTGGAGAGCAGGAACAGGTAGCCGACGCGGCGCAGTCCGATGTCGTGCCCGATCTCCTCGCCGAACCGGGCGAACGCCTCGAGGCTGCGCGCGCCGAGCTGGATGTTGAGCTCGTCGGAGAACTGGGCGCGGACCCCTCCGGCGGCCTTCGAGGTGGAGCCCGCGGCGAGTTCGTCGCGCTCGACGAGCAGGACGTCGCGGACGCCCGCGGCGGCGAGGTGATAGGCGATGCTCGTGCCCATCACCCCGCCGCCGATGACGACGACCGAGGCATGCGTGTTCACGCGAGCGGCTCCTTTCGGCGGCGGTCCCGGCCCGTGCGCCGGGGCCGGGACGGTGGTGCGCCGGGTCCGCTGTGTTCCCTACCCGCGGGGACCGCGGTCCGAAGCGCCCTCAGGACCAGTGGGCCACCGCGTCCAGGTGGGGCAGCCGGTGGTCCATCCGCTCCCGCTTGGTGCGCAGGTAGGTGATGTTGTTCTCGCACGGCTCGATCAGCAGGGGCACCTCTTCGGCGACCCTGATGCCGTTGTCGGTCAGCGCCTCCCGCTTGCGGGGGTTGTTCGACATCAGGCGGACGGAGTCCACGCCCAGGTCGCGCAGGATGTCGGCGGCCACCTTGTAGTCGCGGGCGTCCACCGGGAACCCGAGGGCGACGTTCGCCTCGACGGTGTCCAGGCCCTCCGCCTGCAGCGCCATCGCGCGCAGCTTGCCCAGCAGGCCGATGCCCCGGCCCTCGTGGCCGCGCAGATAGACGACGATTCCGCTGCCCTCGGCGACGACCGCCTGCAGCGCGGACTCCAGCTGGGCGCCGCACTCGCAGTGCTGGGAGCCGAACGCGTCACCGGTCAGGCATTCGGAATGCAGCCGGGTCAGCACATCCTCGGCGCCTATCTCCCCGTACACCAGGGCGACTTGTTCGTCACCGCGGTCGTGGTCCATGTAACCGATCGCCTGGAATTTGCCGTACACGGTGGGCAGGGGGGCATTCACCACGCGTTCCACACCGGTGCGCTGCGGGGTCTTCGTGCCGAGTACGCCAATTTTTTCTGTCATGATCTGGTTCCTAAGCAGAGACGAAAGGCCGGGAAGAAATGAGTGGTTCGGACATACGGTCGGCGGCGTACGGACTGGTGCCGACGGACACTACCGAAGACGTACGGACCCGGGGCGCCGGCGTCTCGACGCAGGTGGCGGTTCTTCCCGTCGGGAGCTTCGAACAGCACGGCCCGCACCTGCCGCTGGCCACCGACACCCTGGTGGCCTGCGCCATCGCGCGGGAGATCGCCGGGGCGTACCCGGTGCACCTCCTCCCGCCGGTGACCATCGCCTGCTCGCACGAGCACGCGGCCTGGCCGGGAACCGTCAGCATCTCCTCGGTGACCCTTCACGCGGTGGTACGGGACATCGCGGCGTCACTGCGCCGCTCGGGCGTCGAGGCCCTGGTGCTGGTCAACGGACACGGCGGGAACTACGTCCTGGGCAACGTCGTCCAGGAGTCCTCCGCCGCAGGCGAGCGGATGGCGCTCTTCCCGGCCCCGGAGGACTGGGAGGCGGCGCTGGCGCGGTCCGGGGTGTCGACCTCGCTGCTCACCGACATGCACGCCGGGGAGATCGAGACCTCGATCCTGCTGCACGCCCACCCCGAACTCGTCCGGCCCGGTCATGAGTCGGCTGATTTCGTCGCGGACGACCGCCGTCATCTGCTCACGCTGGGAATGTCCGCCTATACCGATTCGGGCGTCATCGGCCGTCCTTCCCTGGGGTCGGCGGAAAAGGGGAAGGAACTCCTGGCGAGCCTGGCGGATTCCTTCGGCGCGTATTTCGACTTGCTCACCGCGCAATCCTCCGGAGCCTGAACGGCCTTCGCCGCCCCCGCGGTCGCCGCGGCGCCGGCGGTCTCCGCGGCCTCGAAGGGCGGAGCGGACGGGGCCGCCGCGGCGGGCGGCTCCGCGAGGTGCGCGCCGTCGCGCGCCGGCCCGGCGCCGGCCTTGCCGTCGCGCAGTCCCGCGTACCAGCGGACGACGAGCACGACCGCCCCCGGCAGCGCCGCGACGAAGCTGAGCACGCCGTACACGACGGCGACCGCGAGGCCGGTGCTCGCGCCGAGCCCGGCCGCGCCGAACGCCCACGCGGTGACGCCCTCACGGGGCCCCCAGCCGCCGACGTTCAACGGCAGGCCCATCGCGAGCAGCGCGAGGACGGCGATCGGCAGCAGCGTGAGCACGGAGGCGCCGGAGCCGGCGACCCGGGCGGCCACCACGAACATCCCGAGGTGCCCGGCCAGCACGACCGCCGACGACAGGGCGACGCCCGGGCCGTTGCGCCGCGACACCAGGCCCTCGCGCGCCTCGGCCAATACCGCCCGCAGCCGCCCCGAGCGCCGCGGCGCGGCGGAGTTCATCCGGACGGCGAGGACGACGGCGAGCGCGCCCGCGCCCGCCAGCAGGACGATCGGCGCGATCTGGCGGGCGTCCGCCATGACCGGCGAGGGCAGGGCCAGCAGAATCGTCACGCCCGCCACGGTCAGCGCCAGCTGTCCCGCGGTGCGCTCCAGGACGACGGCCCGCACGCCGCGTCCGACGTCGCCGGCGCTCTGTCCGTGCCGCACCGCGCGGTGCACGTCGCCGAGGACGCCGCCGGGCAGCGCCGCGTTGAGGAACAGGGCCCGGTAGTAGTCGGCGACGGCCGGACCGAGCGGCAGCCGGATGCGCAGCGCGCGGGCCACCAGCGCCCACCGCCAGGCGCTGAACACGGTGGTGAGCGCGCCGATGCCGAGCGCCGCCAGCAGGGTCGGCGCGTCGATCCGCCGCAGCCCGTCCAGGAAGACGCCGGTGCCCAGCTTCCACAGCAGGGCCGTGAGGATGACGACTCCGGCGACGGTCCCGAAGTGGGTGCGCAGCGCACGGCTCGCGAGCAGGGTCCGCAGCCGCGACGGCTTCGTGTGCGGCTCGGTCACGATGACCCCGATGCGGGCCGCGGACACGGCCGGGCCGGTGCGGACGGCCACCGGGCCGCGCTGCGGCCGACGCGCGGCCGGCAGGGCGCCCTCGCCCCACAGCACGGGCGGCGCGGCCGTCACCCGCGGGCCGACCGTCTCCGCGCTCATCCGGCTCCGCCCGTCGGGCGGGCCAGCGCCAGCAGGTCGCTGTGGTGGACGGTGACCTGAAGGTCGCCCGCCGCGCAGGCCGCGAGCCGGGCCGCCAGGTAGGGCTCGGCGCGCTCGGCCAGTTCGGGGCGCTCCTCCACGGCCGCCCCGACCCAGCCGCGCAGCCACTGGGCGGTCAGGCCGACGTTCTCCGGGCCGAGCCGCCACGGGCTGGGGTGCACCTTGACGGTCGCGCCCTGGTCGGCGAACGCCTCGCAGGCGACGTTGACCGCGTCGGGGCCGAGGAGGCCGTCGCGCCGCTGGTGGTCGTTGAACGCCGCCGCTATCTCCTCGTCCAGCGGGTCCGGCGCGCTGAGTTCGACGCGGCCGGCGACCGACAGCGTCAGCAGCGCCGGGCAGCCCGCGCCCGCACAGGCCGCGGCGAGCGTCTCGATCTCCTCGCGGGTGAGGACGTCGAGCAGCGCGGAGGCGGTCACCAGCGAGGCGCCGGCCAGCGCGTCCGGGGTGAGCCGGGCGACGTCGCCGCGCCGCGTCTCCACGGTGACCCGGCTGCCGTCGGCGGCCGCCCGCGGCGAGGCGACGGCCGCGAAGTGCAGGAGGTAGGGGTCGCGGTCGTGCAGCACCCAGTGCTGGGCGCCGTCCAGCCGCGGGGCCAGCCAGCGGCCCATGGAGCCGGTGCCGCAGCCCAGGTCGTGGATGGCGAGACCGCTGCGGCCGGGCAGGTTGGCGAGCCGGATCCGCAGCGGGTCCAGCAGGTCCATCGCCCGGGCGGCGGCGTCGGCCGGCTCGCGCAGCTCCAGCCACTCGGGGGCGTAGCGGGGCTGCTCCTCCGGCCCGCTGTCGCGCAGCCGCACGGTGGGCCGCTCGCCGGGCCGGCCCACCGGGCCGGCGCCGGCGATGACGCCCGGCGCCACGGCCTCGACGCCGTGCACCGCGGCCGGCCCCACGGGACCGCCGTCGGCGAGAACCGTCGTCTCGAGCACAGAACCCGCCTCCGTCCGGCCCGGCTGGGTCGGGATGCCGCCCACGCGTCGCGCCACGTCCGCCGGCGTCGCCGTCGTCTTCCTCATGCCGCCCTCCGGGGTTCGCTCGGGAACCGGCCGAGCACGCCGGCCAGGCTCTGGGCGGTGCTCGCCCAGCCGTTCAGGGCGGCCCGGCGGCCGCGCGCGGCCGCCTTGAGTCGCCGTCGCACGTCGGCCTCGCCGAACCAGCCGCGCAGTTCGGCGGCGAGCGCGGCCGGGTCCTCCGGCGGGACGAGGATGCCGGGGACGCCGCCGTCGGGGGCGCGGCCGACCGCCTCGGGCAGACCGCCGACGTCCGTCGCGAGGACGGGGATGCCGCGGGCCAGCGCCTCCGTGACGGCCATGCCGTACGTCTCGGCGTAGGAGGTGAGGACCATGAGGTCGGCGGCTGCGTAGGCGGCGTCGAGTTCGGCGCCCGCCTTGGGGCCCGCCAGCTCCAGCCGGTCCTCGAGGCCGTGTCTGCGGATGAGGCCGCGCAGGTGGTCGACGTACTCCGGGTCCTGCCCGAGGCCGCCCACGCACACGCAGCTCCACGGCAGGTCCCTGGCCGCGGCCAGCGCCTCCACGAGCCGGTGTTGGCCCTTGCGCGGCGTCACCGCGGCCACGCACAGCAGCCGGGAGACCCCGTCGGTGCCGGAGGCGAGCGGGGCGATGTCGGCGCCGGGGGCGGCGACGTGCACGCGCTCGGGGGCGAGTCCGTGGTGGGAGACGAGACGGCGGACCGCCCACTCGCTGGTGGCGATCACCGCGGGCACGGCCCGCAGCACGGCCCGCTCCTTGGCGTCGAGTTCGGCCGCGGTCTCGGGCGCGAGACCGCGCTCGTCGCCCAGCGGCAGGTGCACCAGGACGGCGAGCTGCAGCCGTTCGGCCTCGGGCGCGATGATCTCCGGCACCCCGCAGGCCACCAGCCCGTCGAGCAGGACGATCGTGCCGTCGGGGAACTCACGCAGCGTGCGCGCCAGTTCCGCGCGGGCGGCCGCCTGGGGCCGCGGCCACGAGCCGGCCACCAGGTGCTTGTGGACCTGCCAGCCGAAGCCGGGCAGATCCAGGCACAGGCGGCGGTCGTAGGCGTTGCCGCCGCTCGGGTTCGCCGCGTCGTCGACGCCGCCCGGCATCACGAAGTGCACGGAACGCAGGGACATGGGGATGATCCCGCCGATCTGGTGGAGCGCCGCCTGCGTGGGCACGTAGGCGAGCGGGGCCGTGGGCACGGCCTTCTCCAGGGTCGCATCGGTCACAGCGCACGCTCGTAACTCGCCCAGGCGATGTGCGACTCGTGCAGGCTGACGGCGATGGCGGCGACGCCGCGGGCCCCCTCGCCGAGCGCGCCCTGGTGGATGCGCTCCGCGAGCCGGTCGGCGACGACCTTGGCGAGGAACTCGGTCGACGTGTTGATCCCGGCGAAGTCCGGCTCGTTGTCGAGGTTGCGGTAGTTCAGCTCGCTGACCACGGCCCCGAGCTCCTGCGTGGCGAGTCCGATGTCGACGACGATGTTGTCGTCGTCGAGCTGTTCACGCCGGAATGTGGCGTCCACCAGGAACGTCGCTCCGTGCAGGCGCTGTGCGGGTCCGAAGACCTCGCCGCGGAAGCTGTGGGCGATCATGATGTGATCGCGGACGGTGACACTGAACAACGGACGACCCTCCAGGTGCGGCGCGTCTGGTCCCCCGGCCATTGGCCAACCGGGGGATGCCGTGTAGTACGGCTCCTCGGTTCCCCCCGTTCAGTCCGATCTCACTCTTTTCTCAGGTCAGGCGCTCCTGTTCGTACCCGATGCGGTGGCACAGGGCCGGGATCTCGCCGGACGTGAGCTTCGGCATCACCTGCGGCAGCTCCTCGAAGGCGCTGTCCCCGGTGACGAGGGCGTCGAGCGCCGGGTCGGCCAGCAGCTCCAGCGCGAGGGCGAGCCGGTCGGCGTAGGTGCGGCTGGAGCGGCGGGCCGGGGAGACGGCGCCGACCTGGCTGCTGCGGATGACCAGCCGGCGGGAGTGGAAGTCCTCGCCCAGCGGAAGGGACACCTTCCGGTCGCCGTACCAGCTCAGTTCGAGGACCGTGCCCTCGTCGGCGAGCAGCTCCAGGGAGCGGGCGAGGCCCGCTTCCGTCGCGCTCGCGTGCACCACGAGGTCACGGCCGCCGAGCGCGTCCGCGGGGGTCGCGAAGTCGACGCCGAGCGCTTCGGCGGTCTTCGCGCGGGCCGGGTCGGCGTCGACCAGCTGTACCCGCACGCCGGGGAAGCGGGCGAGCAGCGCGGCCACCGAGCAGCCGACCATCCCGCCGCCGACCACCGCGATCCGGTCGCCGGCCAGCGGCGCCGCGTCCCACAGGGCGTTGACGGCCGTCTCGACGGTGCCGGCGAGGACGGCGCGTTCCGCGGGCACAGAGTCCGGCACGACCGTCACCGCCGACGCCGGGACGACGTACCGCGTCTGGTGCGGGTAGAGGCAGAAGACCGTGCGCCCGGCGAGCGCCGCGGGTCCCTGTTCCACCACCCCCACGTTGAGATAGCCGTACTTCACGGGCCCGGGGAAGTCGCCCTCCTGGAAGGGGGCCCGCATGACGGCGTGCTGGCTCTCGGGCACCCCGCCGCGGAAGACGAGGGTCTCCGTGCCGCGGCTGACCCCCGACCACAGCGAACGCACCAGGACCTCGCCCTCGGCGGGGTCCGGGACGTCGACGTGGCGGATCTCGCCTTCTCCCGGAGAGCTGACCCAGAACGCACGTGCGCCGGTCGACATCCGCATCCTCCTGAACGATCGGGAACCTGTTCACGTACCGAGGTGTGCACAGTCCGCGCACAGTACGCGGCACTGATCATCTCTGTCATCTGGCCGGAGGAACGTGCGGTGGCCCTGAACAACACTTACGACGCGAGGCTCGTCCAGCAGGAGACCGCTGTGGGAGCGGGCGTGCAGATCCTGTTGCTGGCCCTGCTCGGCTCGGCGATCGGCCTCGGTCCGGCGGGCTGGGTCACCGGCCTCGTCTTCGCCATCGCCACCTGGGCGGTCCTCTCGCGGGCGCTGCACCGCTCCAGCCTGCGCTCCTTCGGCCCGGCCAACCGGGTGACGCTCGGCCGGGCGACGCTGGTCGGCGGGGTGACCGCGCTGGTCGCGGACTCCTTCGAGAGCACGCCGCCGGTGACGCTGCTGGTCGGACTGACGGCGGTGGCCCTGATCCTCGACGGCGTCGACGGCAAGGTCGCCCGCCGCACCAACACCTCGACGGCGCTGGGCGCGCGGTTCGACATGGAGGTCGACGCGTTCCTGATCCTGGTGCTCAGCGTGTACGTGTCGACGGCGCTCGGCCCGTGGGTCCTGCTCATCGGCGGCATGCGGTACGTGTTCGTCGCGGCGGCCCGGGTCGCCCCCTGGCTCAACGCCCCGCTGCCGCCGAGCACCGCGCGCAAGACGGTCGCCGCCCTGCAGGGCGTCCTGTTGCTGCTGGCCGGCGCCGATCTGCTGCCGTACGCCGCGAACTTCGCCGTCGTGCTGCTGGCACTGGGCTCGCTGGTGTGGTCGTTCGGCCGGGACGTGCTGTGGCTGTGGCGGACCTCGCGGGTCGCGGCGCAGACCCCGGCGGAGAAGGTCCTGGAGCTCGTGTAGGCCGTCATTTCGCGAGGGGAGGGGCCCGGACCGTGAACTCGGTCCGGGCCCTTTCCTTGGGGCTTTGCGTGCCGTTACGAGCGGTTCGGGCGGGTCCGTACGACGGCGAAGGCGGCTGCCGCGAGGCCGAGGACGCCGACGGCCAGCCCGGCGGCGCCCAGCCCTCGCGCGGTGGAGTCGCCGGCGTCTGCCGCCTGCGCCGTGCCGGTCCCGGCGGCCGCTGCGCCGCCCGTGCCGTCGGCGCTCTTCGCGGCGGCGGAGGGGGCCTCGGAAGCGCCGGCGCCGGCCGCCGGCGTCAGCGCGAGCACCGGCGCCGGGTTCTCCGGCTCGTCCGCTCCCGCCGCGGCCTCCTCGATCCAGCGGACGGTCCTGCCGTCGGAGTAGGTCTGCAGGGTCTTGAAGGTCAGCCGGCCCGTGTCGTCGGGGAGCTGCCCGAAGGCGACGTCGAAGTCCTCGTACTGGCCGGCGCCGATCTTCCCGCCGGTCCAGGTGATCTCGGAGGCGGCCTCGGTGATCGTGCCGTCGTCGGTCTTGACGGGCGTCTTGAGCCGGGTGGTGGTCACCTTCGCGGTCCAGCCGTCCTGCGGGTGGACCAGCACCCCGAGCACGGGGTGGTCGGTGGGCAGGAAGACCTGCACCTCGGTGGTGCTCGCGGTGTCCTCCTCGTTGGGGACCCGGAAGGTGAGCACGCCGTCGGTAGCGCCCCGGACGTAGCTCTCGGGGTGCACGGTGACGTGCGCGGAGGCGGCGCCCGCGGCGGCGAGGACCGCGGCGGCGGCGAGCACGGCCCCGACGCCGGCGCGGCGCAGGACGGGGCGGCGCAGGACGGGGCGGCTTGCGGACCCGGACGCCGGGGAGACGGCCTCCGGGCGCATGGGTGTCGAGGACATGGACGTCGAGGACATGGACGCCGGGGACATGGGTGTCGAGGACATGGGTGTCGAGGACATGGACAGGTGATCTCCGTACAGGAAGGGTGTGGGTCCGGCTCGGGCCGGCCCGGGGTCAGATCGCGTACGGGACCGGGGCGGGAGGGCCTCGTCGGCTCACGGCGTGGCGGAGCCGCGAGGGCCGTGCGGGGCCGGGAGCCGGGGCGGCGGCCGGGATCGAGGGGACGGGCAGCGGCACACGGGCGCCCCGCCACCATGCGGCGAGGCCCGGCAGGAAGGCCGCCGCCCAGCGCAGCAGCGACCACAGGGCGGCCTCCCCGCGCCGCAGCCACCGGGAGGCGACGATCGCGGCGAGGACGTGGGCCGCCGCGGCGTGCGGGGTCGCGGCCGTCGCGTGGGCGTGCAGGTGCAGGGCGTGCGCGGACGTCATGGGCATCGCGGGCATGGTGCGCGCGGCCGCCCGGGACGAGGCGGCGCCGAAGGCGACGTGCAGGCCGGCCTGTGCGGCGAGCGTGGCCGCGCCGATCCCGGGCAGCGAGCGCTCGCGGGCGCCGAGCAGCCACCCGGCGGCGAAGACCGCCAGGAAGCCGGCGCCGTCCGCCCACGGCGGGGGCGGGCTGCCGGTGGCGAGTCCGTGTCCGGCGGCGGCCAGCGCCACGCACACCGCGGCGAACACCGCGGCGCGCAGACTCCGGACGGCCGGGGACGCACTCATCGGGGGGATCCTGCCACGTCCACCTGGTACGTCGGTCACGGCCCGCGTGTTCACCCGCGGCGCGGCAGCAGCACCACGGCGGCGGCCGGCACGGCGGCGAGCGCCAGCCAGGGGACGGCCGGCGGCAGTCCGGCGTCGAGGAGGGCGCCGGTGAGCGCGCTGCCCAGCAGCACGATCAGCCCGGAGACGGAGGACAGCGCCCCGGTGTAGAGACCGAGCCGACCCTCCTCGGCGAGGTCGGGCGCCCAGGCGCGGGCGGCGGGCGCGACGAGCATCTGGCCGAGGGTGAGCAGCACGACGAATCCGGCCGCGGGCAGCAGCCCGGCCGTGCCGGTCCGGCCGGCGGGCAGGGCGGCGGCCACGACGGCGAACCCGGCGGCGATCAGCGCGAGTCCCGCGGCCATCGACCGGCGCGGGCCGGTCCGCTCCCCCGCCCACCGGGTGACCGGCAACTGGGCGGTCACGACCAGCAGCGACGACAGCGCGAACAGCCAGGCGAGCGGCGCCTGCGAGCCGGCCGCCCGCTCGACCTCGGCGGGCAGGGCGAGGTAGAGCTGGTTGTAGGCGAGGAGGTAGGCGCCGTAGGCGCAGCACAGGGCGAGGAAGCGGCGGTTGCGCAGCAGCGGTCCCGCGCCGCCGCGCACGCGGACGCGCGGGCGTCCGGGGAGGCGCCGCGGCAGCAGCCGGGCGTGACCGGCGAGCACGAGCACGAAGACCCCGGCTCCGGCCAGGCACACCGCGCGGAAGTCCACCTCGAGGAGCAGCGCGCCGAGCAGCGGTCCGACGAACGCCCCGGCCTGCCCTGCGACCGTGAACAGGGCCAGCGCCCGGGTACGCGGCCCGCCGCCGGCCGCCTCGTGCAGCACGGCCTGCCGCGCGGCCTCGGACTCGACGGCGGGCGAGAACAGTGCGGCCGCGAACCCGGTGAGGATCACCGCCGCGACGACCGACCAGGTCTGCTCCGCGTAACCGAGCCAGGCGAATCCGACGACGCGCAGCGCGCACCCGGCGAGGACGACGGGCCGTACGCCGTGACGGTCGGCGAGCGCCCCGCCGACGACGAACAGCCCCTGCTGGCTGAAGGTCCGCAGTCCCAGCACGAACCCGACCAGCCAGCCGGCCATGCCCACCGTGTCGCCCAGGTGTTCGGCGAGAAAGGGCAGCACCGCGAAGAAGCCGACGTTGAAAGCGAACTGAGTGACGATCAGCAGCCGTCGCAGAGCAGGAAGTTGCGGCACGGCCTTCGTCTCACGGCGTGCGCCGAGCCGCACCGGGGTCATCCTGCGCCCACCGACTCGGCGCGTGACGTGGCACGTTCACCGGAGCGTTGGCTGGAACGTTCATCGGAAGGCGCGCCAGGGCGTGCGCCGAAGTGGGCGTCGGCCGCACGGCGTCGCCCCGGGCGTGGCCGCAGTCCTGCCGCCGTCACCGCCAGGGCGCCGAGCAGGGCGAGGACGGCGGCGGGGGCGAGCACGGCCCAGGGGGCGCGTTCGGCGTAGGGCTGATTCTCGGCGAGCAGCAGGCCCCATTCGGGGGAGGGCGGCTGCGCGCCGAGGCCGAGGAAGCCGAGGGCGGCCAGCGCGAGGGCGATGCCGGGCAGGCGCAGGAGGGCGTGGCGGGCGACCGGGGGCACGACGGCGGGCAGGAGCTCGCCGGTGAGCAGACGCCAGGGTCCCGCGCCGAGGGCGCGGGTGGCGGCGAGGTGAAGGGTCGCCCGTTCCTCGCGCAGCAGCGCGGAGGTGTGCGCGGCGAGCGGCGCCCAGGCGACGACGGCCACGGCGAGCACGGGCGTCCAGGCCCCGCCGCCCCGGACGGCGGCGACCAGGAGCGCGGCGAGGACGGGCGGGACGGCGTTCACCGTGTCGACGAGCGGCCCGGACAGCCGGGGCAGCAGCCCGAGCAGGAGACCTGCCGCCAGCGCGATCGCGCTGACCGCGAGGGCGAGCGCGAGCGTGTCGAGGGCGCCGTGCGCGACCCGGGCGAGGACGTCGCGCCCCAGCGCGTCGGTGCCGAACGGGTGTGCTGCGGAAGGTGGTTGGAGGCGGACCTCGGTGTCGAGGGCGAGCGGGTCGCGGGGCAGACCGCACAGGACGACGGCGAGCAGCGCGCCGCCGTGGGCCAGCGGCGGGATCCGCCGGGCGGGCGGCGCCGGCCGGTGCAGGGCGCGCAGGGCTCCGTCGCGCAAGGCGGGCCCGATGAGCCGCCGGGCGGCGAGGCGGAGCACGGCGGTGGTGACGGCCGCGAGCGCGACGAGGACGAGGACGCCCGCCTGGAGGACGGGCAGGTCCTGGGCGATCGCGGCCTGCAGGGTCGTCCGGCCGAGCCCCGGGATGTCGAAGATCTGCTCCACGGCGACGGATCCGCCGGTCAGTCCCACCAGGAACAGCCCGAGGTTGGGCAGCAGTCCGGGCACGCAGCGGCGCAGCGCCTTGCGGGCGATCCTCGGGCCGGGCACGCCTCGGGCGGCCGCGGCGACCGCCCAGGGCTCGGCGAAGGCGGCGGGCAGTTGGTCGTCGAGGAGCCGCCCGAGGACGGCGCCGGCGGGCAGGCCGAGGGCGAGCGCGGGCAGCACGGTCCACTGCGGGCCGTACCAGCCGAGGGCGGGCAGCCACCCCAGGTGCACGCCGACCACCGTGGCGAGGACGGAGGCGACGAGGAACTCCGGCAGCGCCGCGAGCACGGCGGAGCCGGAGCCGCCGGCGGGCCGGCCGTCGAGGCCCCCTCGCGCGCCGAGGCGCAGGGTGCGGGCGCACACGCCGGCGGCCGTGGCCAGCGCGACGGCCAGGGCCGCCGTCACCAGCAGCAGCGACGCGCCCAGTGCGGCGAGGACATCGGGCGTGACCTGTGCTCCGGAGATCCAGGACCGTCCGGCGTCCCCGCGCGGCAGGCCCGTCAGCCACTGCCCGAGCAGGTGCAACGGACCTTCGTCCAGGCCGAGTCGGGCACGGACGTCGGCGAGCGCCTGAGGGGTGGCGTCCCGGTCGGCGGACTGTGCCTTGAGCACGGTGAGCGCCGGGTCGGTGTGCGAGATCCACGGCAGCAGCCCGGTCCCGCACACCAGCAGCGCGGCCAGCACGGCACGCCACAGCAGCGTGCCCACCCTGCTCCTCATCCGGTCAGCGCCGGGTCCCGGCGCCGACGAGGGTGCGCTCGTAGGGGTCGAGCAGCACACCGCGGACGTCTTCGTCGACGCCGGTGACGACGCGCTGGTGGACGAGCGGGACGACGGCGTCGGTGCGGAGCACCGCGGCCTCGGCGGCCATGGCGGCGTCCTGACGTCCGCCGGTGTCGGCGACGGCCTGCGCCGTGCCGACGGCCCGGTCGACCCCCTTGTCGCAGAGCAGCGAGAGGTTGTAGCCGCCGCCGCAGGTGAAGTCGCTCGCCAGGAGCGACACCGGGTCGCCGGTGTCCAGAAGGCTGTTGCGGGCTCCGACGAAGGCGTCGAACTTCCCGGCGAGCGCGTCGGTCTCCAGCCGCGCGTACTCGCGCACCTCCAGCTTCACCCTGAAGCCGGCCTTCTCCAGCTGCTGCTTCAGCACCTGGGCCACTTCGGGGAGTTCGGGCCGGTTGTCGTAGGTGGCGAGGGTGACGGAGGCGCCGCCGGGGGCAGCGGCCCTCGCTCGTCCGGCGGGCTGGACGCGCTTGCTCGCGGCCCAGGTGACGGCGGGGCCGTAGATGCCCGCGCCGACGTCGGCGTGTCCTTCGTAGACGCCCTTGGCGAGGGCGGAGGCGTCGACGGCAGCCCGGGCGGCGGCGCGCAGCGCCGGGTCCTTGAAGACGCCCGACCTGGTGTTGAGGTGCAGGCTGGTGGTGCGGGTCGTGGCGGTCTCGCGGCGGGTGTCCGCGTCGAGGCCGGCGGCCTGGGCCACGGGTATCGCCTCGGCGACGTCGACCTGTCCGGTGCGCAGGGCGTTGGCGCGGGCGCCGCCGTCGGCGATGAACCGCACGTCGACGCCGGGAGCCTGGGCCCGGCCGCCCCAGTAGTCGTCGAAGCGGTCGAGGACCGCGGCGGCGGCCCCGTTCCGCTCGGTGAGTTCGAACGGTCCGGTGGCGGCGCCGGACGGGTCGACGGCGTCCTTCTTCGCGTACGCCTTCGGGGACAGGACGGCGAGTTGGGGGCTGGACAGCCGCAGGGGAAGGACGGGGTCGGGCCGCGCGGTCGTGACGCGCACGCTCGTGCCGCCCTCCGCCTTCGCCGTGAAGGCGACGCCGGTGAGGGCGGCCGGAGCCGGGGCCGCGAGGGTGGCCCGGGTGAGGGACGCGGCGACGGCGGCGGGGGTGACGTCCGTGCCGTCCTGGAAGACGGCCTCGCGCAGGGTGAACAGCCAACTGCGGTCGTTCTCGCGGCGCCACGACGCGGCGAGCGCGGGGGCGGCGGCCCCGTTGGCGTCGAGGGCGGTCAGTCCCTCGGTGACGCCGAGCCTGCTGAGGATCGTCGCGTCGGCGCCGTACGGGGAGAGGTTCTCCGCGGGCGGGAAGGCGAGGGCGACGCGCAGCCGGGCCCCGCCCCCGGCGGCGGACCGCTCACCACCGTCGCCGTCGTCGTCGCCGGATGCGGCGAAGCAGCCGGTGAGCAGCGGCGCGAGACAGAGGGCGGCGAGGAGCCGGGGGCGGCGTCGGAGCGGGGAGGCGTGGCGGGCCGCGGGAATGAGCGGGGCGGGAGCGGGGCGGGGGGCGAGCGGGACGGGGCGGGCGAAGCGCATGGAGTTACCGGCCTGTGGTGCGGGGACGGGGGGAGAGGTAGGCGGGGAGGAGGGCGTCGAAGGGGACGTCGAAGTGCACGATGGCCTGGCCTTCGTCCGGCCCCTCCCGCTCGTCGTGCACGACGGTGGCGAGCGATCGCCAGAACGCCTCGGCGCCTTCGACGGCGGGGTCGGTGTGCAGATAGACGGAGCGGTACCCGCCGTCCGCGACCGCGAAGGCGAGCAGTTCGGCGACCAGCCGGCGGGCGAGACCGCGTCGGCGGTGCTCGGGGCGGACGTAGACGCGGCGCAACTGCGCGGTCGTGCCGCTGGGATAGCGCTCGGCGACGTGCCGGGGGTTCGGCGGATGCGCGGGACCGCGGGAGTCGAGTGCGGCGGTGGCGACGACCTCGCCGCCCCCGCCCCCGATGCCCCCGTCGCCGCCGCTGCCGTCGGCGACCGCGACCGCGACCAGCAGGGTGTGGCGGTCGGGGGTGAGGTAGGCGGCGCCGGGATCGATGATGTCGCGGTGCCAGCGGGGCACGTATCCGCTGCCGAAGTCCCGGTAGACGGTGTCCAGCATGACGGCCCGGGCGCCGTCGAGGTCCTCGGGGCCCGCGGGCCTTATGCAGTAGTCACGCACTTGCACATTATATGCAGTAAGCGGAGCAAGGTTGATCACCGAATCACTCACCGCTCCTGGATTTGACAGAGATCATGGGGCACCCCTAAATCTAGCCACATGACATTCATTTTCAACAAGGCGGTGTGATGCGCGTCGCATTCGTGGGGAAGGGCGGGAGCGGCAAGACGACCCTGTCGGCCCTCTTCGCCCGGCGGTTGGCGCTCTCCGGCGCACCGGTGCTCGCCGTGGACGGCGACATCAACCAGCACCTGTCCGATGCCCTGGACCCGGTCGGCGCGACGCCGTTCACGGCCCCGCCGCTGGCCGCGCACCTGGACGACGTCAAGGACCTGCTGCGCGGCGACAATCCGCGGATCGCCTCCCGCGAGGCGATGGTCAAGACGACGCCGCCGGGCCGCGGTTCACGGCTGCTGCGCCTGCTGGGCGACGACGAGCTGCACTCCCGCCACGTGCGACGCGTGGGCGGCGTGCCGCTCATGGTGACGGGCGCGTTCGACGAGAGCGACCTGGGGGTGGCCTGTTACCACTCGAAGCTGGGCGCGGTGGAGCTCTATCTGAGCCATCTGGCCGACGGCCCCGGCGAGTACCTCGTGATGGACATGACGGCGGGCGCCGACGCCTTCGCCTCCGGCCTGTTCGCCCGCTTCGACATTACGTTCCTGGTGGCCGAACCCACCCGCAGGGGCGTCTCCGTCTACCGCCAGTACCGCGACCACGCCCGCGAGTACGACATCCCCCTCGCCGTGGTCGGCAACAAGGTGACCGGCGAGGACGACCTGCTCTTCCTCAAGGAGGAGGTGGGCGACGACCTCCTCACCCACCTCGCCCTCTCCCCCTGGGTCCGCTCGGCCGAACGCGGCGACCCGCAGGGCGAGTTGGAGGAACCCAACCGGCACGCCCTCGACGTCCTGCGCGACACGGTCGACGCCCGCCCGAAGGACTGGCCCGCCCTGCACCGCCACGCCGTCCACTTCCACCTGCGCAACGCCCGCACCTGGGCGAACGAGGCGACCGGCCAGGACCTGGCGTCCCAGATCGACCCCGACTTCACCCCCGGCCCGCACTCCCTCCCCTGACCGCACCGCTCCTCCACCCTCCACCCTCCGCCACCGCCACCGCACCCGCACCCGCACCCGCACCCGCACACACCAGCCCCACAGGCAGACCCACGCAGAAACCAGGACACCCATGTCTCTCGACGTCTCCCCGAAGCTCCTCGCCCAGGCCGAGTCCGGCGCCGTCCGCGAGGAGGACTTCGTGGACACGATCCGCACGTCCCTCCCCTACGCCTACGGTCTCGTCTCCGACCTGGCCACCCGACTCCACGGCGGCATCGCCGAGTTCGCCGACAACCAGACGCCGCCGGCCTCCGAGCAGGAGCGCGGCCAGCTGCTGCGCGCCCTCGCCAGCGACGCGATCCGCGGCAGCCTGGAACGCCACTTCGACATCACCCTGGCCTTCCAGAACTGCCACCGCGTCGCGGCCTTCCGCCCGGGAGCCCGAGGCGGCGCCACCCACACCCGCTTCACCTCCCAGCGCGCCCAGATCCTCAACCAGTCGGCGGAACTGCGGGACTGCTGACCCCCGAGGCCCTGGACACAGGCGCCCGGTGGACACGAGCCCCCTCCCCCGTGTCCACCGGGTCCGCCGTGCCCTCAGCGTCCTCCGTGCCCTCAGCGTCCTGTCTCAGGCCGCCTTCCGCCCCCGCTCCCGGTGGCTGCGGATGATGTCCGCGTAGCGGTGGCCGGCGCCCTTGACGGTGCGGGTCTGGGTGGCGTAGTCGACGTGGACGAGGCCGAAGCGCTTGTCGTAGCCGTACGCCCACTCGAAGTTGTCCAGCAGCGACCAGGCGAAGTAGCCGGCCAGCGGGGCCCCTTTGCGGGCGGCGGAGGCGCAGGCGGCCAGGTGCCTCACCAGGTAGTCCTGGCGTTGCGGATCGTCCACCGTGCCGTCGGGACGGACGACGTCGTCGAACGCGGAGCCGTTCTCGGTGACGTACAGCTTGCGCGCCCCGTACTCGTCGGTGAGGCGCAGCAGCAGTTCCTCGAGGCCGCTCGCGTCGACCTCCCAGTCCATGCCGGTGCGCGGGACGCCGGGCCTGCGGACCGTGCTGACCCGGGGCGCCGGGCCGGTGGGGTCTTCGGCGACGGTCTGCGGGAAGTAGTAGTTCAGGCCCAGCCAGTCCAGCGGCGCTGCGATGGTCGCCAAGTCGCCCTCTCGTTCGGGCAGTTCGACGCCGTACACCTCGCGCATGTCGGCCGGGAAGCCGCGGCCGTGGATCGGGTCGAGCCACCAGCGGTTGGTGTGGCCGTCCATGCGGAGGGCGGCGGCGACGTCCTCGGGGCGGTCGGTGGCGGGGTGGATCGTGGAGAGGTTGTTGACGATGCCGACCTGGGAGCCGGGGGCGGCGGCGCGGATCGCCTGGGCGGCGAGGCCGTGGCCGAGGAGCAGGTGGTACGAGGCGCGGACGGCCGCCGTCAGATCCTTGAGGCCGGGGGCCATCGTGCCTTCGAGATGTCCGATCCAGGCCGAGCACAGGGGCTCGTTGAGAGTGGCCCAGTGGGTGACGCGGTCGCCGAGGCGTTCGGCCACGACGGAGGCGTACGCGGCGAAGTGCTCG
The DNA here is from genome assembly GCF_040299045.1 of Streptomyces sp. NPDC001027. Lineage (NCBI taxonomy): Bacteria > Bacillati > Actinomycetota > Actinomycetes > Kitasatosporales > Streptomycetaceae > Streptomyces > Streptomyces sp. NPDC001027. Next base: position 5,958 of record NZ_JBEPBI010000083.1, on the reverse strand, counting down.
GCGGTCGCCCGCTCGGGCCAGCCGCCCCGGTCCTGGAGGACCTGCGGGAGGTCCCAGTGGTAGAGGGTGACCGACGGCGTGATGCCCGCCTCCAGCAGCCCGTCGATCACCTGGTCGTAGAAGGCGAGGCCCCTGGCGTTGGCCGGTCCGTCGCCGCCCGGCACCACCCGCGGCCAGGCGATGGACAACCGGTATGCGTCCGCGCCCAGTTGGCGCATCAACGCGATGTCCTCGCGCCAGCGGTGGTAGTGGTCGCAGGCGACGTCGCCGTTGTCGTCGTTCGCGACCTTGCCGGGGGTGTGGGAGAAGGTGTCCCAGATCGACGGCGCACGTCCGTCCTCGGCCACGGCTCCCTCGATCTGGTACGCCGCCGTGGCCGTGCCCCACAGGAAGTCGTGCGGGAGTGCGGCGAGGTCGATGGTCACGGAAGTCCCTTCGGAGGATGCGGTGGGTGCGGTGGGTGCGGAGGAGGCGGTGGGTGCGGTGGGTGCGGAAGAGGTCACTTGACGGCGCCTGCCGTCAGTCCGGCGACCAGATAGCGCTGGAGCAGCAGGAACCCGGCGACCACGGGCACGCTGACGACGAGCGAGGCGGCCATGATCTGGTTCCAGTACACGTCGTTCAGGGTGGAGTAGCCCTGGAGTCCGACGGCGAGCGTGCGGGTGGTGTCGTCGGTCATGACGGAGGCGAACAGCACCTCGCCCCAGGCGGTCATGAAGGCGTAGACGGCGACGGCGACGATGCCGGGGATCGCGGCCGGCGCCACGATCCGCACCAGCGCGCCGAGCGGCCCGCAGCCGTCGACCAGGGCGGCCTCGTCGAGGTCGCGCGGCACCGAGTCGAAGTACCCGATCAGCATCCAGATGGAGAAGGGCAGCGAGAACGTCAGATACGTGAGGATCAGCCCGCCCCGCGAGCCGAACAGCGCGATCCCGGTGGCGTCGCCGATGTTGACGTAGAGCAGGAACAGCGGGAGGAGGAAGAGGATGCCGGGGAACATCTGCGTGGACAGCACGGTGACCGTGAAGACCCGTTTGCCCCGGAACTCGTAGCGGCTCACCGCGTACGCGCTGAACACGGCGATCACCACCGAGCAGACCGTCGCCGCGCCCGCGACGATCAGCGAGTTCACGAAGTACCGGGCGAGCGGGACGGTCGTCCAGATGTCGATGTACGGGCGGACGGTCAGATCGCTGGGCAGCCAGCGGAACCCGCCCGTGACGTCCGCGAGCGGTTTGAGCGAGCTCGAGACCATGACGTACACCGGCAGCAGCACGAAGCCGGTGAGCAGGGTGAGGAAGATCCGCCGGGACCAGAGGAAGGAACGCGGCGGCGCCGTCGGTGAGTCACCGCGCACGGGACGACCTCCGTCGCGAGGTGAGGGCGAGGTAGACGCCCGTCACGGCCAGCAGGAAGAGCAGCAGCAGGACCGACATCGCCGAGCCCGTGCCGAAGTTCCAGGTGACGAAGGACGCTTGGTAGATGTGGACCGAGATGAGGTCCGCGGCCTCCGGGGCGGCCCTGCCGAACAGGACGTAGGGGGTGTTGAAGTCGTTGAACGTCCACAGGAACAGCACCAGCACCAGCACCTGGTTGACCGGGCTCAGGGACGGCAGGGTGATGCGGCGGAGCTGCTGCCACATCCCGGCGCCGTCGAGCGCTGCGGCCTCGTACAGTTCGCGCGGGATGTTCTGCAGGCCGGCCATCACGATGAGGAAGGCGAACGGCCAGCCCTTCCACACCGACACGGTGAGCAGCGCGTAGAAGCTGTTGTCCCCGATGAGCCAGAAGGACGGCTTGTCGGTGAGGTGCAGCTGGTCGTGCAGGACGTGGTTCACCAGGCCGTTGTCGTGCTGGAACATGAAGACCCAGGTGATCACGGCCGCGTAGAGCGGCAGTGCGTACGGCACCAGGAACAGCGCCCGCAGAAGTCCGCGGCCGCGGAAGGCGTCCTGCATGAAGACCGCCGCCGCCGTGCCGACGACCCAGCACAGGCCGACCGACAGCAGGGTGAAGCCGACGGTGACGAGGAACGAGTGGAGCAGCGCCTCGCCGACGGGGGCGTCGAAGTCCACCGACACCCGGTAGTTGCCGAGGCCGGACCAGGGGGCCGTGCCCCAGTCGCGGATGTAGAACTGGGTGAGTTCCTTGAAGCTCATCACGATGCCGATCACCATCGGCACAAGGTGGACGAGGAGTTCGAGGATCAGGGCGGGCAGAAGCAGCAGGTAGGGCAGTCCGACGCGGCGGAGGCGGCCGGGGCGCGGTCGCCGGGCCCCGCCGTCGTCGGAGCGTACGGGAGGTTTCCCGACCTCGACGGTGGTGGTCATCGGGCTCACTTCGCCGGCATCTGCTGCTGCGCCTTGGCGAGCCTGGCCTTCACCGACTCGGCGGTGACCGCGCGGCCGGCGGCCGCGTCGGCGAACAGTTCCTTGACGGCCGTGCCGACCGCCGTCTCGAACTGGGACTCGTCGGCGACCTGGGGCAGCGCGACGGCGCTCTTGGCGAGGGTGTCCTTGAGGACCGCGTTCGCGGGGGAGTCGAAGGCGGCGTCCGACTGGGCGGAGGCGACGGGCGGGATGGTGCTGTAGGCCGTGTTGAGGATCTTCTGCTCCTCGTCGCCGGTCATGAACTTCACGAACTTCGTCGCGCCGTCGAGGTTGTCCGTGTTCTTGAAGACCGCCAGGTTGATGCCCGCGACCATCGAGTTGACCTGGGCGCCGGCGCCCGGCGATCCGGACTGCACGGGCACCGGGGCGATGCCGTACGCGTCCGCGCTCATGCCCTGGGACGCGAGGTTGGCGGACGCGGACTGCCACAGCAGCATCGCCGTCCTCCCCTTGGCGAAGTCGCTGACGGACTGGTTCTGCGCGTACTCGGCGTTGCCCTGCGGGACGACCCTGTCCTTCGCCATCAGGCCGACGTACTGCTGGACCGCCGAGACCACGCCGTCCGAGGTGAAGTCGGGCTTGCCGGCGGCGGTGAAGAAGTCCGCGCCGTGCTGCTTGGCGAACACGAACACGTGGTGGACGTTCTCCGCGACGTTCGCGCCCTCGGCGCCGAGGACCTGCTTGCCCTTCGCCTGGATCTTCTTGCCGTCGGCCACCAACTCGTCCCAGGTGGCCGGGGGTTGTGCGATGCCGGCGTCGGCGAAGATCTGCTTGTTGTAGTACAGGGCGTACGCCATCGAGTACAGCGGCACCGCGGCCGGGTCCCGCCCCGGCGCGCCGGTCGAGCCGAGCGCGGAGGCCACGAAGCGGTCCTTGCCCCCGATCTTCGCGAGGTTCGCCTCGTTCCAGGGCAGCAGCGCGCCCGTGGCCTGGAGCGAGGCCGACCAGGTGTTGCCGATGTTGAGGACGTCGGGGCCCTGACCGGACGTGGTCGCGGTGAGGATCCGGTTGAGCAGGTCCGACCAGGGGACGACCTCCAGCTTCACCTTGATGCCGGTCTGCTTCTCGAACTTGTCGAGTTCCGGCTGGAGGACCTTCTTGTCCACCTCGATGCTCGCGCCCTGGTTGGAGGCCCAGTACGTCAAGGTCTTCGGCGAGTCGTCGGATCCCCCGCCGTCCGTCGAGCTCCCGCCGCCGCAGGCCGTGGTCGCGAGGGCGAGTGACATGACGACGGCTCCTGCGGCCGCGGCTCGAATGGTGCGCATGGGTCGGCTCCCGGTGTCATCAGGGCTTAATTTAGGACGTGAGTTAAACCTCGGAACGCGCTCACGTCAAGAGTTCCGACACTCCCCGGCACCCCCGGACACACTCCGGCACGCACCCGCAGCGCGGGCCGGCACACCTCGACACGCAGCCCCGGCCCCCTCGGGCACGTCGCCCTGGCGGCCGGCACGCGCCCCCAGGCACGCTCGGGCACGCCGGCACGCGCCCCCGGCACACTCGGGCCCGCCCCGGCACACACCGGCCACCCGCCGGCCACACCCCGGCACGGACAACTGAGGTCGCACCACTTGACGCACACGCTCCGACAGTTGAAGCATTCAGCGCTGAGAGAGCGCTCTCAAGCAGATGACCGTTCACTTCCTTTAGTCAGCCGCTCCCGTGAGCGGCCGTCACCGAGGAGAGCCGCCATGCCCCACGCCCAGCCGCCGTCGGACACCCCCGCCGTACGCCGCAGAGCCGTGCTCGCGGCCGCCGCCACCGCCGCGGCCGCCCCCGCGCTCACCGCACTGGCCGCGGCGCCCGCCTCTGCCGCCCCGGCGTCCGCGGCTCCGCTCGAAGCCTCGTCGACCGGCGCCTCGCGCGGCAGGCGTCGGTGCGCCCTGCCGGGCGGCGGCGATCTCGGCCCGAACGTCCTCGTCTTCGACCCGTCGACCCCCGACATCCAGGCCCGGCTGGACGAGGTGTTCCGGCGGCAGGAGTCGGCCCAGTTCGGCACCGGACGCTACGCACTGCTGTTCAAGCCCGGCGTCTACCACGGACTCAACGCCCAGCTCGGCTTCTACACCTCCATCGCCGGCCTCGGCCTCTCCCCCGACGACACCACCGTCAACGGCGACGTGACCGTGGACGCGGGCTGGTTCGGCGGCAACGCCACGCAGAACTTCTGGCGTTCGGCGGAGAACCTCGCGCTCGTCCCGGCCGGCGGCGTCAACCGGTGGGCGGTCGCCCAGGCCGCCCCGTTCCGCCGCATGCACGTCCACGGCGGCCTCAACCTCGCCCCGTCGGGCTTCGGTTGGGCCAGCGGCGGCTATATCGCCGACAGCCGGATCGAAGGCGAGATCGGCCCCTACTCGCAGCAGCAGTGGTACACCCGCGACAGCGCGATCGGCAGCTGGCTCAACGGCGTGTGGAACATGGTCTTCTCGGGCGTCGAGGGCGCCCCCGCACAGAGCTTCCCCAGCCCGCCCTACACCACGCTCGAGACGACCCCCGTCTCACGGGAGAAGCCGTTCCTGTACGTCGACCGCGGCGGCTACCGCGTGTTCCTGCCCGCCAAGCGCACCGGCGCACGCGGCGTGTCCTGGGGTCGCGGCGCCCCGCGCGGCAGTTCGCTGCCCCTGTCGCGGTTCTACGTGGCCAGGCCCGGCGTCTCCGCCGCCACCCTCAACCAGGCCCTCGACCAGGGCCTGCATCTGCTGCTCACGCCGGGCGTCTACCACCTCGACCAGCCGATCCGGGTGAACCGCGCGGACACCGTCGTCCTCGGCCTCGGTTACGCGACGCTCATCCCCGACGACGGCGTCACGGCGATGAAGGTCGCCGACGTCGACGGCGTGCGGCTGGCGGGCTTCCTCGTCGACGCCGGTCCGGTCAACTCCAAGACCCTGCTGGAGGTCGGTCCGCCGGGAGCGCGGCGCGACCACCGCGCCAACCCGACCACGGTGCAGGACGTGTTCATCAGGATCGGCGGGGCGGGCGCCGGCAAGGCCACGACCAGCATGGTGATCAACAGCCGGCACACGATCGTCGACCACACCTGGGTCTGGCGCGCCGACCACGGCGAGGGCGTCGGCTGGGAGACCAACCGGGCCGACTACGGAGTCGTCGTCAACGGCGACGACGTGCTGGCGACGGGCCTGTTCGTGGAGCACTTCAACAAGTACGACGTGCAGTGGCACGGCCAGCGCGGCCGCACGATCTTCTTCCAGAACGAGAAGGCGTACGACGCCCCGAACCAGGCGGCGATCCAGAACGGCGCGCTCAAGGGCTACGCCGCCTACAAGGTCGGCGACGACGTCACCGCGCACGAGGGCTGGGGCCTCGGCAGTTACTGCTTCTACAACGTCGACCCCACGATCGTCCAGCATCACGGCTTCGCCGCCCCGCAGGCGCCGGGCGTGAAGTTCCACGACCTCCTGGTGGTCTCGCTCGGCGGCCAGGGCCAGTACGAGCACGTGATCAACGACCTCGGCGCGCCGACGTCCGGCACCTCGACGGTGCCGTCCACGGTGGTCTCGTATCCCTGACGGAACCGGCGCGTGCCGCGAACCCGGTCGGTTCGCGG
>NZ_JBEPBI010000082.1:0-33477 GCF_040299045.1 Streptomyces sp. NPDC001027 | reverse complement strand
ACGCGCGCGAAGCGCTGGCGGGCGGAGGGCAGACCCGTGGAGGCGCGGACCTCCAGCTCGGTCTCGTCGTCGGTGGCGAGGAGGAGGAAGGCGGAGTCGCCGTCGAGCATGTCACGGGCGCGTTCGACCGTGCGCTGGAGGAGGCCGTCGAGGTCGTCGGGGGCCGGTGAGCCGATGAACACCTCGAAGGGGTCCGTGCTCTGGCCGTCGGAGGAGGTGGTGCTGTCCGTGGACGGGACGCGCGAGGGGGTCTGCAGGACGGCGCGCTCGTGGTCCCGGACGAGGAGGCAGACCGTGGAGGGCTCGCCGTCGGTGTCCCGGACGCGCAGGTGGGAGGCGTAGACCGGGGTGACCCGGCCGTCCGCGCCGCGGATGCCGTAACTGCCCTCCCAGCGGGAGAGCTGAAGTGCTTCGGCGATGCCGGTGCTGGTGCCGGGGGTGTGCGGCCAGGCGGCGAGGTCGGTGAGGGGCTTTCCGGTGACCTGGTCGGCGGGGTAGCCGAACAGTTCCTCGGCGTCCTCGTTCCAGGCGGAGACGACTCCCACGCGGTCGATCTGGACGACGGCGACGCGTACCCGGCTGTCGGCGAGGGGCAGGAGGTCGGCGGGGAGCGACGGGCCGGCGGTGCGGGTGCCCACCGGCCGGTCGGGGAGGTCGAGTTGGAACCAGACCTGCTTGCGGGTGGGGCTGTACTCGACGCCCCAGCGGGAGGCGATGGCCGCGCACAGCTGGAGGCCGCGGCCGCCCTCGCGGTCGGGGCTGCCCATGGTCGCGGGGGAGCCCTGGAGGGGGATCTCGCGCTCCGGATACCGGTCGGCCACCTCGATGCGGACGCCGTCGTCGCTGCGCAGGCACAGGACGTCCGCGTGGGTGCCGGCGTGGACGACCGCGTTGGTCACCAGTTCGCTGGTGAGGACCACCGCGTCATCGACGACGTCGGCGAAGCCCCAGCCCTGGAGGGTGTCGCGGACGAAGGCGCGGGCGGTCGCCACGGATCGCCCCACGGGCTCGAAGCTGGCAGCCGCGCGCGCGGTGATCACAGAACTCCTCGGCCGGTCGTCGACGTGCAGGGGTCCCCGGCCGGACAGGTCGCCTCGCTGGTGCGGCGGACGCGTGCCTGAGGACCAAGGGTCCGGGGTCTGTCCCCCCGGGATCAGTCCGGTGGTCATGTGTGCGGCCGCCCCTCCGATGCCCGCTCGTGCTCGTGCCACCGCCCAGGCCGGCGGGACCGGCGTGGCTGGGAGGCCGCATGCAAGGTTACTTACCATCCCGGTCCGCGCGGATGCCGGTCGGCGCAGATCCGCCCAGGGGTGTGCGGACGATGTGCGAAGCTGCCGAACTGTTATGGCCTGGTTCGGCAAGGGTGAAACACTGGGCAGGCTTCTTGTGAAGGTCCGGGCAGACTGGGTGTCTTCTGAGCACAGGGGGCAGTAGCTCCCGGGCCCCGCCTGGTTTGATCGGGCGGGGATACCCAGAAGTAACGGGCATGGCGAAAAGCAGCACCCAGGCACAGCGGTAACGGTCGACCCCTGCGGGAGGGACAAGTGGAGTCTGGCGCAGCGACGCGGGGCACTAAGGCGCGCGCGAAAGGCGGACAGTCTCTGAGCAGGCCGCGTACACCACGTGGCGGGACCACTGTCGTGGACACGGCAGCTCTGAACCGGTTGCTGGTCGCTCTGGTGTCCATGCGGGAGGGCAATTTCCGCAAGCGGCTCACGGTCTCCGGCGACGGCGTGATGTCGGAGATCGCCGCGGTGTTCAACGAGGTGGCGGACCGCAATCTGCATCTCACGGGCGAGCTGTCGCGGGTGCGACGCATGGTGGGGCGTGAGGGGAAGCTCACCGAGCGGCTGGAGACGGGCGCGTGCGAGGGGTCCTGGGCGACGGCCATCGACAACTCGAACGCGCTGGTCGACGACCTGGTGCGGCCGGTCTCCGAGGTCGGGCGGGTGCTGTCGGCGGTTGCCGAGGGCGATCTGTCGCCCCGCATGGAGCTCAGGACGCAGACCCCGGACGGGGCGGCCGGGCAGCCGTTGCGCGGGGAGTTCCTGAAGGTCGGGCGGACCGTCAACAACCTCGTCGACCAGCTGTCGACGTTCACCGACGAGGTCACGCGGGTGGCCAGCGAGGTGGGCACCGAGGGCAAGCTGGGCGGGCAGGCGCAGGTGCGCGGCATGTCCGGTTCCTGGAAGGACCTCACGGAGTCCGTCAACACCATGGCGTACCGGCTGACGGCGCAGGTGCGGGACATCGCGCTGGTGACGACGGCGGTGGCCAAGGGCGATCTGTCACGGAAGGTGACGGTTCACGTCGAGGGCGAGATGCTCGAGCTGAAGAACACCGTCAACACGATGGTGGACCAGCTCTCCGCGTTCTCGGTCGAGGTGACGCGGGTCGCCCGCGAGGTGGGCACCGAGGGCATCCTCGGCGGTCAGGCGCAGGTGTCCGGTGTCGACGGCGTGTGGAAGGAGCTCACCGATTCGGTGAACACCATGGCCGGGAACCTGACGGCCCAGGTGCGCGGGATCGCGGAGGTGACGACGGCGGTCGCCAACGGCGACCTGTCGCAGAAGGTGACGGTGTCGGCGCGCGGCGAGGTCGCGCAGCTCGCCGACACGATCAACCAGATGACCGAGACGCTGCGCACCTTCGCCGACGAGGTCACGCGTGTCGCCAACGAGGTGGGCGCGGCGGGGCAGCTGGGCGGCCAGGCGAACGTGCCGGGCGCGGCAGGCACCTGGAAGGACCTGACGGACTCCGTCAACACCGTCTTCCGCAACCTCACGACGCAGGTGCGGGACATCGCGGCCGTGACGACGGCGGTGGCGAGCGGCGACCTCTCGCAGAAGGTCACGGTGGACGTGGCCGGCGAGATGCTGGAGCTGAAGAACACCGTCAACGGGATGGTCGACCAGCTGTCGGCCTTCGGCGCCGAGGTCACGCGCGTGGCGCGCGAGATCGGTGTCGAGGGCGAGCTCGGCGGTCAGGCGCAGGTGTCGGGTGCGGCAGGCACCTGGAAGGACCTGACGGACTCCGTCAACACGGCGTTCAGGAATCTCACCGGACAGGTGAGGAACATCGCGCAGGTCACCACGGCGGTGGCCAACGGCGACCTTTCGCAGAAGGTCACCGTGGATGTGTCCGGCGAGATGGCGCAGCTGAAGAACACCGTGAACACGATGGTGGACCAGCTGTCGTCGTTCGCCGACCAGGTGACTCGCATGGCCCGGGACGTGGGCACGGAGGGCCGGCTGGGCGGTCAGGCGCGGGTGGACGGCGTCTCGGGCACCTGGAAGGAGCTCACGGACTCCGTCAACTCCATGGCGGGGAACCTGACCTCGCAGGTGCGCAACATCGCGCAGGTGACGACGGCGGTGGCGCGGGGCGACCTGTCGCAGAAGATCGACGTGGACGCGCGCGGGGAGATCCTCGAGCTGAAGAACACCATCAACACGATGGTCGACCAGCTGTCCGCGTTCGCCGACCAGGTGACCCGGGTCGCGCGTGACGTGGGCACCGAAGGCCGGCTGGGCGGTCAGGCGCAGGTGCCCGGCGTGGCGGGCGTGTGGCGGGACCTGACGGACTCGGTGAACGGCATGGCCGGGAACCTCACCGCACAGGTGCGCAACATCGCCCAGGTGGCCACGGCCGTGGCCCGCGGCGACCTCTCCCAGAAGATCACCGTGGACGCGCGCGGGGAGATCCTGGAGCTGAAGAACACCCTGAACACGATGGTCGACCAGCTGTCGTCGTTCGCCCAGGAGGTCACGCGCGTCGCCCGTGAGGTGGGCACGGAGGGGCAGCTCGGCGGACAGGCCGAGGTGCAGGGCGTCTCCGGCACCTGGAAGGACCTCACGCAGTCGGTGAACTTCATGGCGAACAACCTGACGATCCAGGTGCGCCAGATCGCCGACGTCACGACCGCGGTCGCCAAGGGCGATCTGTCGAAGAAGATCACCGTCGACGCCAAGGGCGAGATCCTCGAGCTCGTCACCACCGTGAACACGATGGTCGATCAGCTGTCCTCCTTCGCGGAGCAGGTGACCCGGGTGGCCCGCGAGGTGGGCACCGAGGGCATCCTGGGCGGTCAGGCGTACGCGTCGGGCGTCACGGGCATCTGGAAGGATCTCACCGACAACGTCAACCTGATGGCCAAGAACCTGACCATGCAGGTGCGCAACATCTCTCAGGTCGCGGCGGCCGTCGCCAACGGCGACCTGACCCGCACGGTGACGATCGAGGCGCGCGGCGAGGTCCAGCAGCTCGCCGACACCTTCAACACCATGGTGAAGACGCTGAGTTCGTTCGCCGAGCAGGTCACCAAGGTGGCCCGTGAGGTGGGCACGGACGGCATCCTGGGCGGGCAGGCGCATGTGCCGGGCGTGGCGGGCACCTGGAAGGACCTCACCGACTCGGTGAACGGCATGGCGTCCAACCTGACCGGTCAGGTGCGCAACATCGCCATGGTCACGACGGCCATCGCCAAGGGCGACCTGACGAAGAAGATCGACATCGACGCGCGCGGGGAGATCCTCGAGCTGAAGACGACCATCAACACGATGGTCGACCAGCTGTCGTCGTTCGCCGAGGAGGTCACCCGCGTCGCCCGCGAGGTGGGCACCGAGGGGCAGCTGGGCGGTCAGGCACGCGTGCGTGACGTCGACGGCACCTGGCGCGACCTGACGGAGTCCGTGAACGAGATGGCCGGGAACCTGACCCGGCAGGTGCGGGCCATCGCGCGCGTGGCGACGGCGGTGACGCGCGGCGACCTGAACCTGAAGATCGACGTGGACGCGTCCGGGGAGATCCAGGAGCTCCAGGACTACATCAACAAGATGATCGCCAACCTGCGCGACACCACGATCGCCAACAAGGAGCAGGACTGGCTCAAGGGCAACCTCGCGCGCGTGTCCGCCCTGATGCAGGGCCGGCGTGACCTCCAGGACGTGGCCTCGCTGATCATGAGCGAGCTGCCGCCCCTGGTGGCCGCGCAGCACGGCGCGTTCTTCCTGGCGATGCCACCGACGGACGGCGACGCCGACCAGTACGAGCTGCGGATGCTGGGCTCGTACGGCTATTCGATGGGATCGATGCCGTCGTCGTTCCGGCCGGGCGAGGCGCTGGTGGGGACGGCGGCCGAGGAGAAGCGCACGATCCTCGTCGCGAACGCCCCGAGCGGCTACCTGAAGATCTCCTCCGGGCTCGGTGAAGCGCCGCCCGCGCAGGTGATCGTGCTGCCAGTGCTGTTCGAGGGGCAGGTGCTCGGCGTGATCGAACTGGCGTCGTTCACGCCGTTCACGCAGATCCAGAAGGACTTCCTCAACCAGCTCGCGGAGATGATCGCGACCAGCGTCAACACGATCTCCGTCAACACCAAGACGGAGCAGCTGCTGAAGCAGTCCCAGGAGCTGACCGAGCAACTGCGCGAGCGGTCGGCCGAGTTGGAACAGCGGCAGAAGGCGCTGCAGGCGTCCAACGCCGAACTGGAGGAGAAGGCCGAGCTGCTGGCCCAGCAGAACCGCGACATCGAGGTGAAGAACACCGAGATCGAGGAGGCGCGGCAGGTGCTGGAGGAGCGGGCCGAGCAGCTCGCGGTGTCGATGCGCTACAAGAGCGAGTTCCTGGCGAACATGTCGCACGAGCTGCGCACGCCGCTGAACTCGCTGCTGATCCTCGCCAAGCTGCTCGCCGACAACGCGGACACCAATCTCACGCCCAAGCAGGTCGAGTTCGCCGAGACGATCCACGGGGCCGGTTCCGACCTGCTGCAGCTGATCAACGACATCCTCGACCTGTCGAAGGTCGAGGCGGGCAAGATGGACGTGTCGCCGACGCGGATCGCGCTCGTCCAGCTGGTGGACTACGTGGAGGCCACCTTCCGTCCGCTGACCGCGGAGAAGGGGCTCGACCTGTCGGTGCGGGTGTCGCCGGAGCTGCCGGCCACGCTGCACACCGACGAGCAGCGGCTTCTGCAGGTGCTGCGCAACCTGCTGTCCAACGCGGTGAAGTTCACCGACTCCGGGTCGGTGGAGCTGGTCATCCGGCCGGCCGGGGCAGAGGTGCCGGTGGCGATCCGCGAGCAGCTGCTCGAGGCGGGTTCGCTGACCGACGCGGACGCGCCGCTGATCGCGTTCTCGGTGACCGACACCGGCATCGGGATCGCGGCCAGCAAGATGCGGGTGATCTTCGAGGCGTTCAAGCAGGCGGACGGCACCACCAGCCGCAAGTACGGCGGTACCGGTCTCGGGCTGTCGATCTCGCGGGAGATCGCGCAGTTGCTCGGCGGTGAGATTCACGCGCAGAGCGAGACGGGCCGTGGGTCGACGTTCACGCTGTACCTGCCGCTGCACCCGAGCGAGCTGCCGCCGCAGGGCTACCAGCAGATCGTGCCCGCCCTGGAGGCCGGCGACCTGGTGGCCTCCGAGAACGGGGCGGTCGAGTCGTCGGAGCTGTCCGGGACGGAGATCCGGATGCCGGCCGAGGTGAAGTCGTACCAGGACGCGCAGAACGGCCCGGCGGCCCTCTTCCGGCGTCGCCGCCGCATGGTGAGCGGCGAGCAGGTCGGCAGGCCGGAGCAGTGGCCCTCCCGCGGACAGCAGACGGGGACGCAGACGCGTCCGGGCATCCGGTTCGGCGGTGAGAAGGTGCTGATCGTCGACGACGACATCCGCAACGTGTTCGCGCTGACCAGCGTCCTGGAGCAGCACGGCCTGTCGGTGCTGTACGCGGAGAACGGGCGGGAGGGCATCGAGGTCCTGGAACAGCACGACGACGTGGCGGTCGTCCTGATGGACATCATGATGCCCGAGATGGACGGCTATGCGACGACGAGTGCGATCCGTCGGATGCCCCAGTTCTCCGGTCTGCCGATCATCGCGCTGACGGCGAAGGCGATGAAGGGGGACCGGGAGAAGGCGATCGAGTCCGGCGCCTCCGACTACGTGACGAAGCCCGTCGACCCCGATCACCTGCTGACCGTGATGGAGCAGTGGATGCGGGGCGAGTGACGAGGGCGCCCGGCGTGATCGGGGCCTCCCGCACGCCGGGAACTCTCGGGGGCCGTCCGAAGTTGTTGACTCAGGGTGGCCGATGCCGTGTAGCGGGGCGGAATTCGGGGAACCTTCTGGTCTTCTGCTGCGTTCCTGCTACGTGCACAGTGACATCACGGTGACAGGGTGTGGCGACGGTCGGGGTGCGGCTACCATGACCGGCACAAGGAAGGGCGGCGCAAAGGAGTCGTCCCCAGGGGCGGCGCCCGGTGCACTGCCGGGGCGAGGAGGGCGGGCCATGGTGCAGAAGGCCAAGATCCTCCTGGTCGATGACCGGCCGGAGAATCTGCTGGCGCTGGAGGCGATCCTCTCGGCGCTCGATCAGACGCTGGTGCGGGCATCGTCCGGGGAAGAGGCGCTCAAGGCACTGCTGACGGACGACTTCGCGGTCATTCTGCTGGACGTCCAGATGCCGGGAATGGATGGTTTCGAGACGGCCGCGCACATCAAGCGGCGGGAGCGGACCCGGGACATCCCGATCATCTTCCTCACCGCGATCAACCACGGGCCGCACCACACCTTCCGCGGGTACGCGGCGGGAGCGGTGGACTACATCTCCAAGCCGTTCGACCCGTGGGTGCTGCGCGCGAAGGTCTCGGTGTTCGTCGAGCTGTACATGAAGAACTGTCAGCTGCGCGAGCAGGCGGCGCTGCTGCGGCTGCAGTTGGAGGGCGGTGGCGGCAAGGCCGCCACGGGCGGGGCCAAGGAGGCGGCGGGTCTGCTGGCCGAGCTCTCCGCGCGGCTCGCGGCCGTCGAGGAGCAGGCGGAGGCGCTGTCCAAGCAGCTCGACGACGAGTCGGCCGACGCGGCGGCGGTGGCCACGGCTGCTCATCTGGAGCGCAAACTCACCGGACTGCGCCGGGCGCTGGACGCCCTGGAGCCGGGCGCCGGCAGCGGCACGGCCTCCGTGTCGTCGCAGAACTGAACGGAACTGACGCGTACGGCGCACGAAGTCGTGCATGACGACGCGTCAGTTCCTTCTTTCCGCACAGCGGACGCGTCAGCTCGGGGTGTCCGCGGAGGCGACACGAACGGGTGAAGCAGTGGGCACGCGTGTCCCTTGTGGTCTCCACCGGTAACCTCACCTCCATGGCCTCACGTCCTTCCGCAGCCAAGAAGCAGCCCGCCAAGAAGGCGGCGGCTCCCGCGAAGGCTGTGGCGAAGCAGGCCGCCGCGAAGAAGGCCGCCCCCAAGAAGGCGCCGGCGAAGAAGGCCCCTGCCAGGAAGACCGCGGCGAGGAAGCCCCCGCCCCCGCCAGCTCCCAGTCCCACCGGGGGCGTCTACCGGCTCGTCCGCGCCGTCTGGCTCGGCCTGGCGCACGCCGTGGGCGCGGTGTTCCGCGGCATAGGGAACGGCGCGAAGAACCTCGACCCGGCCCACCGCAAGGACGGCGTCGCGCTGCTGCTGCTGGGCCTCGCCCTGATCGTCGCCGCGGGCACCTGGGCCGACCTGCGCGGCCCTGTCGGCGACCTCGTCGAGATCCTGGTGACCGGCTCGTTCGGCAGGCTCGACCTGCTCGTGCCGATACTGCTGGCGGTCATCGCCGTGCGCTTCATCCGGCACCCGGAGAAGCCGGAGGCCAACGGCCGCATCGTGATCGGGCTGTCCGCGCTCGTCGTCGGCGTCCTCGGGCAGGTCCACATCGCCTGCGGAGCGCCCGCGCGCAGCGCCGGCATGCAGGCCATAAGGGACGCGGGCGGTCTCATCGGCTGGGGCTCGGCGACGCCGCTGACCTACGCCATGGGCGAGGTGCTCGCCGTGCCGCTGCTGGTGCTGCTCACGGTCTTCGGGCTGCTCGTCGTCACCGCGACCCCCGTCAACGCGATCCCGCAGCGGCTGCGGCAGCTCGGGGTGCGGCTGGGCGTGCTGCACGACCCCGAGACATACGAGGACGACGAGTTCTCGGACGACGAGCGCTACGACGAGCAATGGCGCGAGGCGCTGCCCGGCCGCCCCCGACGGCGCTCGGCCACGCCCGAGGCGTACGACCCCGACAGCGCCGAGCAGGACGCCCTCGCGCAGCGGCGCGGCCGGCCCCGGCGCTCGGCGGTGCCGCAACCGGCCATGGACCGGCAGCCGGACGCCGTGGACATCGCGGCGGCCGCCGCGGCCGACCTCGACGGCGCCGTCCTGCACGGGATGCCGCCCTCGCGGATCGTCGCAGACCTCACCCAGGGCGTGAGTGTGGGCGACCGGGAGCCGACGACGCCGACGCCCCTGCCGACCCCGGGCGCGGCGCCCGTCCCCGCGCCCGCGTCGCGCCCCAAGCAGGAGAAGCTCAGGACCGACAGGTCCGTACCGGACCTGACCAAGTCGGCTCCCGAACATTCGCGCGAGCTGCCGCCGCGCGCCGAGCAGCTCCAGCTCTCCGGCGACATCACCTATGCCCTGCCCTCGCTCGACCTCCTGGAGCGCGGCGGCCCCGGCAAGGCCCGCAGCGCGGCCAACGACGCCGTCGTCGCGTCGCTGACGAACGTCTTCACCGAGTTCAAGGTCGACGCCGCCGTCACCGGCTTCACCCGCGGGCCGACGGTCACCCGCTACGAGGTCGAGCTCGGCCCCGCCGTGAAGGTCGAGCGGATCACCGCCCTCGCCAAGAACATCGCCTACGCCGTCGCCAGCCCCGACGTGCGGATCATCAGCCCCATCCCCGGCAAGTCCGCGGTCGGCATCGAGATCCCGAACACCGACCGCGAGATGGTCAACCTCGGCGACGTGCTGCGACTGGCCGAGTCCGCCGAGGACGACGATCCGATGCTGGTCGCCTTCGGAAAGGACGTCGAAGGCGGTTACGTCATGCACTCGCTGGCGAAGATGCCGCACATCCTGGTCGCCGGCGCCACCGGCTCCGGCAAGTCGTCCTGCATCAACTGTCTGATCACCTCGGTCATGATGCGGGCGACCCCCGAGGACGTCCGGATGATCCTCGTCGACCCCAAGCGGGTGGAGCTGACGGCCTACGAGGGCATCCCGCACCTGATCACGCCGATCATCACCAACCCGAAGCGGGCCGCCGAGGCGCTGCAGTGGGTCGTCCGCGAGATGGACCTGCGCTACGACGACCTCGCCGCGTACGGCTACCGGCACATCGACGACTTCAACCGTGCCGTGCGCGAGGGGAGCGTCAAGTCGCCCGAGGGCAGCGAGCGCGAGCTCCAGCCGTACCCGTATCTGCTGGTGATCGTCGACGAGCTCGCCGACCTGATGATGGTCGCGCCGCGGGACGTGGAGGACTCCATCGTGCGCATCACGCAGCTCGCGCGCGCGGCGGGAATCCACCTGGTGCTGGCCACGCAGCGCCCGTCGGTCGACGTCGTCACCGGTCTGATCAAGGCGAACGTGCCGTCGCGGCTCGCGTTCGCCACGTCCTCGCTCGCCGACTCGCGGGTCATCCTCGACCAGCCGGGCGCCGAGAAGCTGATCGGCAAGGGCGACGGACTGTTCCTGCCGATGGGCGCGAACAAGCCCACCCGTATGCAGGGCGCCTTCGTGACCGAGGCCGAGGTCGCGGCCGTCGTCCAGCACTGCAAGGACCAGATGGCCCCGGTCTTCCGGGACGACGTCACCGTGGGCGCGAAGCAGAAGAAGGAGATCGACGAGGACATCGGCGACGACCTGGACCTGCTGTGCCAGGCAGCCGAACTGGTGGTCTCCACCCAGTTCGGATCGACGTCCATGCTCCAGCGCAAGCTGCGGGTCGGCTTCGCCAAGGCCGGCCGGCTGATGGACCTCATGGAGTCGCGGAACATCGTCGGGCCCAGCGAGGGATCGAAGGCGCGTGACGTTCTGGTGAAGCCGGACGAGTTGGACGGCGTCCTGGCGGTGATCAGAGGGCAGTCTGAGGGGTAGACGTCAGTCGAGGGAACCGGGCGCCGGTCGTGACTCACCCGTTAGAAAACGCTGAGCAACCGTTTCCCTTTGCCGTACGTCCAGTTGAGCGAGAGGCAGGTCGCGGTTCCCCGCCGGGGTCCGTGACCGGCTCGTCATCGATGTGTCCGGGCCATACCGATGGCGTACAAAGTCCCACCGTCCGGTTGCCCCTCACTTCGGCACCCCCCCTAGACTGAACCTCCAGCACAGGTGGCTACACGCTCGAAAGGCGCCCCCGTGTCCATCGGCAACTCCCCTGAAGACGAGCGTCCGTTCGAAGACCCGTCCGAGGAAGCCCCCTTCTCCATCGGTCGTGCCCTGCAGCAGGCGCGCATCGCGGCCGGGCTGACCGTCGACGACGTCAGCACGGCCACCCGGGTGCGCATCGCCATCGTGCACGCCATCGAGGCCGACGACTTCACCCCCTGCGGCGGGGACGTCTACGCGCGCGGGCACATCCGGACCCTGGCCCGGGCCGTCCGCCTGGATCCGGTCCCGCTGATCGACCGCTACGACGCCACCCACGGCGGCCGCCCCGCGCCGACCCCCGCGGCCCCCCTGTTCGAAGCCGAACGCATCCGCCCCGAGCGCCGTGGACCCAACTGGACCGCTGCCATGGTCGCCGCGATCGTCGCGGTCGTCGGCTTCGTCGGCTTCACCGCCTTCCAGGGCGGCGACGAGGGATCGAAGGACCAGGTCGCCGACGGCGCGACCCCCTCGACCGGCAAGACCGCCTCGCCCACGCCGAAGACCGAGAAGCCGGTCGACGAGAAGCCGGAGCCCTCCGACAGCGCCATCGCCGCGGCGCCGCAGGACAAGGTGACCGTCCAGGTCGTCGCCGCCGACGGACGCAGCTGGGTCTCCGTCAAGGACCACACGGGCCGTCTGCTCTTCGACGACCTGCTCAAGAAGGGCGCCTCCCGGACCTTCCAGGACAGCCAGAAGATCAATCTCATCCTCGGCGACGCCGGCGCCGTCGATCTGTACGTCAACGGCAAGAAGCTGAACGACGACTTCCAGCCGGGCGCGGTGGAGCGGCTGACGTACACGAAGGGCGACCCGCAGGTCGGCTGAGCGGGCGTTTCCCGGTGTGACGGGGCGCACGGCGGGGTCGGCGAAGATCGTCAACCCCGTCGACGTCCGCTGTCGGCAGGACAAAGTAGTCTTGAGCCCATGCCTGAACGCCGTACCGTCGCACTCGTCACTCTTGGCTGCGCCCGCAACGAGGTGGACTCGGAGGAGCTCGCAGGCCGTTTGGAGGCGGACGGCTGGCAGCTCGTGGAGGACGCCGAGGACGCGGACGTCGCCGTCGTCAACACCTGCGGCTTCGTCGACGCCGCCAAGAAGGACTCCGTCGACGCCCTCCTCGAGGCCAACGACCTCAAGGGGCACGGCAGAACCCAAGCCGTCGTGGCGGTGGGCTGCATGGCCGAGCGGTACGGCAAGGAGCTCGCCGAGGCCCTTCCCGAAGCCGACGGCGTGCTCGGTTTCGACGACTACACCGACATCTCCGACCGCCTCCAGACCATTCTGAACGGCGGCATCCACGCCTCCCACACCCCGCGTGACCGGCGCAAGCTGCTGCCGATCAGCCCGGCCGAGCGCCAGTCGGCGACCGACGTCGCGCTGCCCGGCCATGGTGCGCCGACCGACCTGCCCGAGGGCCTCGCCCCGCAGTCCGGCCCCCGCGCCCCCCTGCGCCGACGGCTGGACGGCGCTCCGGTCGCCTCCGTCAAGCTCGCCTCCGGCTGCGACCGGCGCTGCTCCTTCTGCGCCATCCCCTCGTTCCGCGGCTCCTTCATCTCGCGCCGTCCGAGCGACGTGCTGAACGAGACGCGGTGGCTGGCCGAGCAGGGCGTCAAGGAGGTCATGCTGGTCTCCGAGAACAACACCTCCTACGGCAAGGACCTCGGCGACATCCGTCTGCTGGAGTCGTTGCTGCCCGAGCTGGCCGAGGTCGACGGCCTGGAGAGGGTGCGCGTGAGCTACCTCCAGCCCGCCGAGATGCGGCCCGGCCTGATCGACGTGCTGACCTCGACGCCGAAGATCGCGCCCTACTTCGACCTGTCCTTCCAGCACTCCGCGCCCGGCGTGCTGCGCGCGATGCGCCGCTTCGGCGACACCGACCGCTTCCTGGAGCTCCTGGACACCATCCGCGGCAAGGCGCCCCAGGCGGGCGTGCGCTCCAACTTCATCGTGGGCTTCCCCGGCGAGTCGGAGGCCGACCTGGCGGAGCTGGAGCGGTTCCTGGAGGGCGCGCGGCTGGACGCGATCGGCGTCTTCGGCTACTCCGACGAGGACGGCACCGAGGCCGCGACGTACGACGGCAAGCTCGACGTGGACGTCGTGGCCGAGCGGCTCGCCCGGGTCTCCCGGCTGGCCGAGGAGCTCGTCTCGCAGCGCGCCGAGGAACGGCTCGGCGAGACCGTCCACGTGCTCGTGGAGTCGATCGACGACGAGGGCGTGCACGGCCGTGCCGCGCACCAGGCGCCGGAGACGGACGGCCAGGTGCGGCTCACGTCGGGCGAAGGCCTGGGCATCGGTCGTATGGTCGAGGCGAAGGTGATCGGCACGGAGGGCGTCGACCTGGTGGCCGAGCCTCTGCAGGGCTCGTTCGGGTGTAGTGAGGAGGCGGGCAGATGACGGGTGTTCCGGCATCGGCCGCAGGCGGCTCCTCGCCCGCGTCGGCCGCGCAGTCCGCCGCCGCGCAGTCCGCGGAGAGCGAGCAGGTCACGGTGACGGCCCTGGGCCCCACCGCCGCCGACGTCACCCCGCTCGCCGAACCGGAGGGCGACGCTCGACCGCCACGGGGCGCGAAGCTCGCGGCGGCCGCCGTCAACCAGGCCAGCGTCTGGAACATCGCCAATCTTCTGACGATGCTCCGGCTGATCCTGGTGCCCGGCTTCGTCGCGCTGATGCTGGCCGACGGCGGCTACGACCCGGCGTGGCGCTCGTTCGCCTGGGCCGCCTTCGCCGTCGCCATGATCACCGATCTGTTCGACGGGCATCTGGCCCGCACGTACAACCTCGTCACCGACTTCGGGAAGATCGCCGACCCCATCGCCGACAAGGCGATCATGGGCGCGGCGCTGATCTGCCTCTCCTCACTCGGCGACCTGCCGTGGTGGGTGACGATCGTGATCCTCGGCAGGGAACTCGGGATCACCCTGATGCGTTTCGTGGTCATCCGCTACGGCGTCATCCCGGCCAGCCGTGGCGGCAAGCTGAAGACGCTCGTCCAGGGCATCGCCGTCGGGATGTACGTCCTGGCGCTGACGGGGTGGCTGGCGACCCTGAGGTGGTGGGTGATGGCCGCGGCGGTCGTCCTGACCGTGCTGACCGGGCTCGACTACGTGAGACAGGCCATCGTGCTGCGCCGGGCGGGAATCGCCGAGCGCGAGGCAGCGGCGCAGGAGACGCAGGAGTGAGCTCCCCGGCCGCCGACGTGGTGCGACTACTCACAGCGACGGGCGGCACGCTCGCCGTGGCCGAGTCGTTGACCGGCGGTCTGGTCGCGGCGGAGATCACATCGGTCCCCGGGGCGTCCAAGGTCTTCCGCGGTTCGGTGACCGCGTACGCCACCGAGGTCAAGCACCGGCTGCTCGGCGTCGACGCCGGCCTGCTGGCGGCGCGGGGAGCGGTGGACGCCCAGGTCGCGGCGCAGATGGCGGCCGGCGTGCGCAAGGCGCTGGGGGCCGACTGGGGTCTGGCGACCACCGGCGTGGCCGGCCCGGACGCCCAGGACGGACAGCCCGTGGGGACGGTCTTCGTGGCCGTGGACGGGCCGTTCGGCCCGGAACCCGGTTCTGCCGCTGGCGGAAAAGTGGAGGCCCTGCGGTTGAACGGCGACCGGGCGGAAATTCGTAGAGAGAGTGTACGGAGCGTACTCGCACTGCTCCTGAGCGAGCTTGCGGGCGAACACACCGGGAACGAGCGGGCACAGGATACGGAACAGAACGGGGGGTTTTGATGTTTGCAGCCCTGAGTGAACACGACATCGCTCCCCGCACGGCCGCAGCGCGAGGCGGTACGGTGGGGCGTGAAGGATGCGGCTACGCGGTCCGAGGAGGGAGCCACCGATGATTCTGCTCCGTCGCCTGCTGGGTGACGTGCTGCGTCGGCAGCGCCAGCGCCAGGGCCGTACTCTGCGCGAAGTCTCCTCGTCCGCCCGAGTCTCACTCGGCTATCTCTCCGAGGTGGAGCGGGGGCAGAAGGAGGCATCCTCCGAGCTGCTCTCCGCCATCTGCGACGCGCTGGACGTACGGATGTCCGAGCTCATGCGGGAAGTGAGCGACGAGCTCGCCCTCGCGGAGCTGGCACAGTCTGCAGCGGCCACCCCCAGCCAGCCTGTGCCCACGTCGGTTCGTCCGATGCTGGGTTCCGTGTCGGTGACCGGTGTGCCTCCGGAGCGGGTGACCATCAAGGCGCCCGCCGAGGCGGTGGACGTGGTCGCCGCGTGAGACGCGCGTGCGTCGGCCTGTGAGCCGACGCGGGCACGTGCGCAGGTACGTGCACTGGCAAGTGTGAGGCCCCGGCCGGGGCTTCTCCGGGAGATCCGGAGAAGATGCGGTCGGGGTTTTTCGCGTCCCGGGGTCCGTTTGCCGGAGCCGGTGGTCGAGGTCATCGTGGAGGGGCACTGCGGGGGCCGACCACCGGAGGTACGGATGTACGTCGTGAAGAGTCCCCTGTCCGACGCCGACCTGAAAGTCGTCTCGCAGGCGCTCCAGGGCGCGCTGGTCGATCTCGTCGACCTGTCGCTCGTCGCCAAACAGGTCCACTGGAACGTCGTCGGACCGCGCTTCCGGTCCGTGCACCTGCAGCTCGACGAGGTCGTGGACGTCGCCCGCGCCCATTCCGACACCGTCGCGGAGCGCGCGTCGGCGCTGGGCGTCTCGCCGGACGGACGTGCGGCGACCGTGGCGTCCGGCAGTGGGATCGACGCGGTGGCTGAGGGCTGGGTCAAGGACTCCGACGCGATCGGGACGCTCGTCGCCGCTCTGGGGGCCGTGATCACCCGGATGCGGGAACGGGTCGCGGCCACCGGCGACGCCGACCCGGTGAGCCAGGACATCTTCATCGGGATCACCGCCGATCTCGAGAAGCATCACTGGATGTTCCAGGCGGAGAACGCGTGAGGCTGCGGCTCTGCCGGGCCGTACGGCAGGGCCGGCGGGCCGGAGGGACGGGCAGGGCGGACGGGCCGGGCGTGATGCTCCGGGGCGTTCGGCCGGTTTCGGGCGGCGGGCGATTTCAGGGGTTTCTGATGATTTCGTGCGGTGGCGGGCGGTCACGGGTGGTTCGGCTCGTTTCAGGCGGAGTGCGGTTGCCGTCCCTGCCGGCCGTCCGGCCGTGTGCTGTTCCGGGCCGTCCGAGTGGTCGGGTGGCCTGCTGCTCCGGGTGCTTCCACCGGTTCACGGGGCGTGGATGTGGCGTGGCGGGCTGCGTGGTGCGCCGGTGTGCCATGCGTGCGCCCTGCCCGGCGCGGGGGCGCGCGGTTAGCGTCGTCGTCCCGGGGCGCGGCCGCGTCGTGGACGTCGGCGCGGTCCGCCCCTCTCACGGGCTGCTGCGGGGCGGGCGGGGGCAGGACGCCCAGGGCCCGGCGGGCGGCAGGGGTTCCGCGTGCGGGAGCGCTCAGGGTGAGGCTCGGGCCGACTGGAGGTGACGGGGCTGTGGCGAGGCGAATAGCCGGGGGCGGTCGGGGGCGGGGAGGGGTGCGCGGGCGGGTGGCCGCCGCCTGCCTCGGTCTGGGAGCGGGGGCTCTGTGGTGGTGGGCTGTGGTGAGGCTCGCGGTGGCGCCGGACGCCGGTGTGCTGGAAGGCACGGTCGCGGCCGGTGGCTGGGGGCTGAGCCTGCTTCCCGTGCACTGTGCGGCCAAGGCGCAGGCCGTGGGCGTGCTCGCCCAGGGGCGATGGCGGGGCGCGTGGCGGGGGGACGGAGGCTCCTCGGCGCCCGGCGGCTGCGAGGATCCGGGGCGGGGCAGTGCGACGGGGGGCGGCGTGACGGGGTGACTGGGTGACTGGGGAGGCGGCGACGGGGGGCCACGGCAGCGGGCGGCCGCGCGGGGAGGGGCTGACGTGAGGAGGGCCTCATGTCGGCCGGGCGGTGGGAGGTGCGGCCCGGGCGGCGGGAGCGGCCTGGGCGGCGAGAGGTGGGGCCCGGGCGGTGGGGCCTGGGCGGCGGGAGGTGCGGCCTGGGCGGCGGGCGGCGAGGCCGTCGGCTACCAGGGCATGGCCACGCCGCCGTTCGGGCGGAGGATCTGGCCCGTCGTGAACGACGACGCGTCCGAGGCCAGATGCAGGACGGCGTGGGCGATGTCCTCCGGTTCACCTACCCGGCCCAGCGGTGACATCCGGGACATGAGCGCCTCCGTGTGCGCCTGTGCGCCGGCGTCGCGGCGATCGGTCATCGGGGTGCGGATCCAGCCCGGGGCGACGGCGTTGACGCGGATGCCGCACCGGCCCACCTCTGTCGCCAGGGTCTTCGTCAACTGGACGACGGCAGCCTTGGCGGCGCCGTAGCAGAGCAGACCGGGGCCGCCGGTGTCCACGGCGCCGGACGCCATGGTGACGATGCTGCCGCCCGCACCGGCCGCCAGCATCAGCCGGGCCGCCTCCTGGCACGCGTACAGCACGCCCTTGAAGTTGACGGCCAGAACGCGGTCGAGGTCCTCGTCGCGGGTCTCCAGGACCGGACTGCTGTGCATGATCCCAGCGACCGCCGCCATGACGTCCAGGCGCTCGCACGACTGAACGGCCTGCCGCACTTGGAGCCGGTCCGTCACGTCGAGACAGTGGGTGTGGGCGGCGCCGCCCTGGGCCTTGATCAGCGTCGCCGTCTCGTGCAGACCCTGGGCGTCCCAGTCCGCTCCGTGCACGGTGGCGCCCGCCTGGGCGAGCAGGACGGCACAGGCGCGGCCGATTCCGCTGGCGGCGCCGGTGACGAATGCGATGCGTCCGGTGAGGTCGTACGCCTTCACGGCCATGAAAGGACGGTACGAGCATTTCTGACGGTCCGTCAATCAGTGGTCGTCCTTTGGGCGTTCACCGCGTGGTGCCGGGACGGGGGCGGGTACGGGTGGGGCGCGTCGGCGGTGAGCCGGGTGCCGGGACCGGGCCCGTCTGACAGACGGGGCACCAGTACGTGGGGCGCTCCCGGGAGCCGTCGCCCTGGTCGGCCACCCGGATCGGGGCGCCGCAGCGAAGACACGGGCGCAGGGCGCGGCCGTAGACGAAGAGGTCCTGGCCGCGGCGACCGGTCGTGTTGCGGTTCGGGCGGTCGCGGTTGGCCTCCAGGAGCTTCTTCGCCAGTGCGGGGAGCTTCGCGGCGCGATCGGCGGGGAGAGCGCCGACCGGGAGCCACGGCGTGGCGCCGAGGAGGAAGCAGAGCTCGCTCTTGAAGACGTTCCCGATGCCGGCGAGATTGCGCTGGTCGAGGAGGGTCTCGCCGAGGGTGCGGGCGGGGTCGGCGAGGAGGTTGGCGAGGGCCTGCTCCGGGTCCCAGTCGGGGCCCAGCAGGTCGGGACCGAGGTGGCCGACGGCCCGCTCCTCCTCGCCGGTGCGCAG
Organism: Streptomyces sp. NPDC001027; assembly: GCF_040299045.1. Taxonomy (NCBI): domain Bacteria; kingdom Bacillati; phylum Actinomycetota; class Actinomycetes; order Kitasatosporales; family Streptomycetaceae; genus Streptomyces; species Streptomyces sp. NPDC001027. The sequence goes on along the minus strand of NZ_JBEPBI010000082.1, from coordinate 14,996 downwards.
CAGCTCCAGAACCGGCAGACGGTAGCCGACGGCCGTGCGGTCATGGGTGCCGAGAACCGCCCGGATCTGGTGCTCCGGGCCGCCGGTCCAGCGTCGGCCGTTCGCGTACACCCTCCACGATCCGTCCATCCGCAGGTGTGAGTGCAGCGTCAGGCCGCCTTCGACCCGGGTGAGGAGGTGTTTGCCGCGCGCGGTGACGTCGAGGACGGCACGGCCCGTGAGGTCGGAGGTGGCGAACCTCGGGACGCGCAGATCGGAGCGGGTCAGCACCTTGCCCGCGAGGGCGTCGTGCAGTCGCCTCGCGGTCTGCCAGACGGTGTCGCCTTCGGGCATGCGTCAAGGGTGCCACGGGGGAGACGGCTGGCCCGGGTGCGGGGGTGCGGGGGTGCGGGGGCTGGCCGTGGCCGGTCGGCGTCATGCGCGCAGCCGCAGGCCTCGTGGGGTCGCGATGAAGCCCGCCCCTTCCAGCAGGGCGCCGATGGGCGAGGTGAGAGCCGAGCCGCCGTTGACGCGCTCCACCGTGACCGTGCCCAGGGCGCCCGCGCGGGCGGCCTCGGCGAGCGCCTGCGCTGCGGCGTGCAGCCGCAGGTCGTCGGCGGGTGCGCCCTCATGGTCCGGAGCGGAGGGCCAGGCCAGCAGGGACTTGCCGCCGCGCTCCATGTACAGCGTCAGCTCGCCGTCGACGAGGACCACCAGGGAGCCGGCCTTGCGGCCGGGCTTGTGTCCGGCGCCGTTCGGCGGCTCGGGCCAGCCGAGAGCGGCGCCGTAGGCGTTCGCCGGGTCGGCGGCGGCGAGGACGACGGCGCGGGAGGCGTCGCGGCCGCCGTGGCCGGGCCTGCCGGGGAAGTCCGCGGCGTTCGCGAACGCGTTGCCTCCGCGAGGCCCGACCGTGCCGGGGGAGGCGAGGTCGCGGGGCGAGACGTACTCGTCCGAGGAGGCCGGGCCCCTGCGCGGGGTGCGGGGGGCGGCGAAGGAGGTGCGGTCGCCCACCGTGTCCCACGCGTCGTCGGCCGGGAGGTCGTCGGGGAAGACGAAGTCGTCCTGGGCGGGCGCGGCCCGGTGCGGGCCGGGCAGGGGCTCGCCGCGGTCGCGGGCGTTGGCCACCGCGCGCAGGCGGTCCACGGCGCCGTCCATGGCGAACTGGGCGGCGCCGAGGCCTTCGACGACGTACCCGCGGCGGGCCTGGCCGCTCTCCTCGAAGACGGACAGGATGCGGTACGTCGCGGAGAAGCCGCCTTCGACGCCCTCGGCCGCGACCGCTCCGCGTGTCACCACGCCGTGCCGGTCGAGGAGCGTGCGGGCGAGTGCGTGGGCGCGGACCGTGGGGTCGGGCTCGTGGGCGGGGAGGAGGGACCAGCGGCCCGCGACGGTCGGCGGGCCGCCGCGGGAGGCGGGGCGGGCCCCGGCCGTCAGCGAGCCGTAGCGGCCGCGCGGGACCGCGCGCTTGGCGCGGTGGGCCGTGGACCCGGCCGTGCGGCCCGAGCCCAGCAGGGAGCGCATCGGCGCCAGCGTGTCGTTGGTGAGCCGGCCGGACCATGCCAGGTCCCAGACGGCGTCGGCGAGTTGGGGATCTGTGACGTCGGGGTGGGTGGTGGCGCGTACCCGGTCGGCGATCTGCCGGAAGAACAGGCCGTAGCCCGCGGAGAGCGCGTCCAGCACCGCCTGGTGCAGGGCCGTCGGCTCCAGCGGGTGGGGCGGCGGGAGCAGCAGGGGTGCGGCGTCCGCGACGTACAGGGAGACCCAGCCGTCCTTTCCGGGGAGGGCGCCCGCTCCGGCCCAGACCACCTCGCCCGCCGCGGTGAGCTCGTCGAGCATCGCGGGGGAGTAGTCGCGCACCCGGGACGGCAGGACGAGCTTCTCCATGGCCGAGGCGGGCACCGACGCACCCTGCAACTGCTCGATCGCACGCACCAGCCCGTCGACGCCGCGCAGCGAGTGGCCCCTGCCGATGTGCTGCCACTGGGGCAGGAACTGGGCGAGCGCGGGCGGTGGCACAGGCTCCAGCTCATGGCGCAGGGCAGCCAGGGAACGGCGGCGCAGCCGCCGCAGGACCGTTGCGTCGCACCACTCCTGGCCGATGCCCGCCGGGTGGAACTCGCCCTGGACGACGCGCCCGCCCGCCGCGAGCCGCTGGAGGGCGCCCTCGGTGACCGCAGCGCCCAGACCGAAGCGGGCGGCGGCGCCGGCGGAGGTGAAGGGGCCGTGGGTGCGGGCGTAGCGCGCGAGGAGGTCGCCGAGGGGGTCCTTCACGGGTTCCGTGAAGGCCTCCGGCACGCCGACCGGCAGTGCGGTGCCGAGGGCGTCGCGCAGGCGTCCCGCGTCCTCGATCGCGGCCCAGTGGTCGGCCCCGGCGACGCGGACCCGGATGGCACGGCGGGCGGCGGCGAGCTCCTGCGCCCACTGCGGTTCGGCGCCCCGCTCGGCCAGCTCGGCGTCGGTGAGCGGACCGAGGAGGCGCAGCAGGTCCGCCACGCCCTCGGCGTCCTTCGCCCGCCGGTCCTCGGTGAGCCACTGCAGTTCCTGTTCCAGCTCGGCGAGGACGTCAGCGTCGAGCAGTTCGCGCAGTTCCGCCTGGCCGAGCAGTTCGGCCAGCAGGCGTGAGTCCAGGGAGAGGGCGGCGGCGCGGCGCTCGGCGAGCGGGGAGTCGCCCTCGTAGAGGAACTGGGCGACGTAACCGAAGAGCAGGGAGCGGGCGAAGGGGGACGGCTCCGCGGTGGTGACCTCGACCAGGCGCACCTTGCGCGACTCCAGGTCCCCCATCAGCTCCACGAGGCCGGGGACGTCGAACACGTCCTGGAGGCACTCGCGGATCGCTTCCAGCACGATCGGGAAGGAACCGAACTCGCTCGCCACCTGCAGCAGTTGCGCGGCGCGCTGACGCTGCTGCCACAGCGGGGTGCGCCTGCCGGGGTTGCGGCGCGGCAGCAGCAGCGCGCGTGCGGCGCACTCGCGGAAGCGCGCCGCGAACAGGGCCGAGCCGCCGACCTGGTCGGTGACGATCTGGTCGACCTCGCCCTTGTCGAAGACGACGTCCGCCGCGCCGACCGGGGCCTGCTCGGCGTCGTACTCCGCGCCGGCCTTCAGCGGTTCCTGGTCGAGGAGGTCCAGGCCCATCAGATCGGCGTCGGGCAGCCGCAGCACGATCCCGTCGTCGGCGTGCATCACCTGGGCGTCCATGCCGTACCGCTCGGAGAGCTTCGCTCCCAGTGCGAGCGCCCAGGGAGCGTGCACCTGGGCGCCGAAGGGGGAGTGGACGACGACGCGCCAGTCCCCCAGCTCGTCGCGGAAGCGCTCGACGACGATCGTGCGGTCGTCGGGGATGTGGCCACAGGCCTCGCGCTGCTCGTCCAGGTAGGAGAGCACGTTGTCGGCCGCCCACGCGTCGAGGCCCGCGGTGAGCAGGCGCAGCCGGGCGTCCTCCTTGGAGAGTGAGCCGACCTCGCGCAGGAACGCGCCCACCGCGCGGCCGAGCTCCAGCGGCCGGCCCAGCTGGTCGCCCTTCCAGAACGGCAGACGGCCCGGGACGCCGGGGGCGGGGGAGACCAGGACCCGGTCGCGGGTGATGTCCTCGATGCGCCAGGAGCTGGTGCCGAGCGTGAACACGTCGCCCACGCGGGACTCGTAGACCATCTCCTCGTCGAGCTCGCCGACCCGGCCGCCGCCCTTCTTGGGGTCGGAACCCGCCAGGAAGACGCCGAACAGACCCCGGTCGGGAATCGTGCCCCCGGAGGTGACGGCGAGGCGCTGGGCTCCCGGGCGGCCGGTGACCGTCCCGGCGACCCGGTCCCACACCACGCGGGGGCGCAGCTCGGCGAAGGCGTCGGACGGGTAGCGGCCGGCCAGCATGTCCAGGACGGCCGTGAACGCGGACTCCGGGAGCGCCGCGAAGGGGGCGGCGCGGCGGACCAGGGCCAGCAGGTCGTCCACCTGCCAGGTGTCGAGCGCCGTCATGGCGACGAGCTGCTGCGCCAGGACGTCCAACGGGTTGGCGGGCACCCGCAGCGACTCGATCGAGCCCGTGCGCATCCGCTCGGTCACCACGGCCGCCTGGACGAGGTCGCCGCGGTACTTCGGGAAGACCACGCCGGTGGACACCGCGCCCACCTGGTGCCCGGCGCGTCCGACGCGCTGCAGGCCGGAAGCCACTGAGGGCGGCGACTCCACCTGCACGACGAGGTCCACCGCGCCCATGTCGATGCCGAGCTCGAGACTGGAGGTCGCCACCACGGCCGGCAGCCGGCCCGCCTTCAGGTCCTCCTCGACGAGGGCGCGCTGCTCCTTGGAGACCGAGCCGTGGTGGGCGCGCGCGATGACGCCCGGGGCTCCCTGGGCCGCGCCGGAGCCGCCCATCAGCTGGGCGGGCGAGTGGTGCTCCCCGAGGGGCTCGCCGGTGGCGCGCTCGTAGGCGATCTCGTTGAGCCGGTTGCACAGGCGCTCGGCCAGACGGCGCGAGTTGGCGAAGACGATGGTCGAGCGGTGGGCCTGGACGAGGTCGGTGATCCGCTCCTCGACATGCGGCCAGATCGAGGGGCGTTCGGCCCCTTCGGCGCCCTCGGCGACCGGGGAGCCGCCCAGCTCGCCCAGATCCTCCACCGGGACGACGACCGAGAGGTCGAACTCCTTGCCGGACTTCGGCTGGACGATCTCCACCTTGCGGTGCGGGGAGAGATAGCGGGCCACCTCGTCGACCGGACGGACGGTGGCCGACAGGCCGATGCGACGGGCGGGCCTGGGCAGCAGCTCGTCCAGCCGCTCGAGGGAGAGGGCGAGGTGCGCGCCGCGCTTGGTCCCGGCCACCGCGTGCACCTCGTCCAGGATCACCGACTCGATGCCGGTCAGTGCGTCGCGGGTGGCCGACGTGAGCATCAGGAACAGCGACTCCGGCGTCGTGATCAGGATGTCCGGAGGACGGGTGGCCAGCGCACGGCGCTCGGCGGGCGGGGTGTCGCCGGAGCGGATGCCGACCTTGATCTCGGGCTCGGCCAGGCCCAGACGCACGGACTGCTGACGGATGCCGGTCAGCGGACTGCGCAGGTTGCGCTCCACGTCGACCGCGAGGGCCTTGAGCGGGGAGACGTACAGGACCCGGCAGCGCTTCTTCGGATCGGCGGGCGGGGGCGTGGAGGCCAGCTGGTCGAGGGCGGCCAGGAAGGCGGCCAGCGTCTTGCCGGAACCCGTCGGGGCCACCACCAGCACGTCGGAGCCCTCGCCGATGGCTCGCCACGCGCCGGCCTGGGCCGCGGTGGGCGCGGAGAACGCCCCCGTGAACCAGCCGCGGGTCGCGGGGGAGAAGCCGTCGAGGGCCCGGTGTGCGGAGCTGACCATGCGTCCATCCTGCACCCGTCCACTGACAATGGTCCTGAGCTGCGAGGACACGCTGCGTGAACGGTCGTGCGGAGCGGCGGCCGTCCTTGCTCCCCGGTGCGTCGGCGTCCGGGAGGCGCGTCGCGGACAATGGTCGGGTGGCGAGTTCGGGTTCCGGAGAGCGGGCGCGGCACTGGCAGTACCCGCAACTGCCCGGTGTCGACCTCCTGCGGGCCCGTTACGTCCGCAAGGCGTTCGTGCGGCACACCCACGAGCACTTCGTGATCGCCGCCATCGCCGACGGCGTGGAGGTCTTCCAGCACAGCGGCTCCGACCAGCATGTGGGAGCCGGAGCCCTCGCGCTGGTCAACCCCGACACCCCGCACACCGGACGGGCGGGGGTGCCCGAGGGGTGGCGGTACGGCGCGGTCTATCCGTCACCGGGCGTGGTGGCCGAGATCGCTGCCGAGACGACGACCCTGCGCGGCGCCCCGGGCTTCGTCAGCCCCGTGCTCGACGACCCGTACGCCGTCGGGCTCGTCCACCAGGTGCTCCGAGCCGCCGAGGAGGGCAACGCGCTGGCCGCCGACACGCTGCTGCGGGTGGCCGTCACCCGACTGCTGCGACTCAACGGCGGGCCGCTTCCGCAACGGGAGACACGGTCCGCCGGGGCACGGATCGCCGCACGCGCGCGCGGGGTGCTGGAGGAACGGCTGGCCGACCCGCCCACGCTGGAGCAGCTGGCCGCAGGCCTGGGAACCAGCCCGTTCGCCCTTCTGCGGGCCTTCAGGGACGCGTACGGACTGCCGCCCCACGCCTGGCTCACCGACGCCCGCGTGCGTCGGGCGCGACGGCTGCTGGACGCGGGGACGGCGCCGGCCGAGGCGGCCGTCACGGTGGGATTCACCGACCAGCCTCACCTCAACCGCCACTTCACGCGCATCGTGGGAGTCCCCCCTGGGGCGTACCAGCGCGAGCGCAAGAACGTACAAGACCCGCCCGCGTCGCTTGCTCGTACCGTCCTGGTCGTGGCAGAACAGACAGCTTTCACGGACATACGGGCCGACGGCGGAGGAAAGCCCGACGCCGCCGTCGTACGGGACTCCCTCGGGGTCGGCGTCGCCGTAGGACTCTCCGGGTTCGCCTTCGGGGTGACCTCGGCGGGCAGCGGCCTCTCGGTGTGGCAGACCTGCGCGCTCAGCCTCCTGGTGTTCACCGGCGCGTCCCAGTTCGCGCTCGTCGGGGCGCTGGCGGCGGGCGGCAACCCCCTGACGGCGGCCGCCGGCGCCTTCTTCCTGGGGGTGCGCAACGCGTTCTACGGGCTGCGTCTGTCGCAGTTGCTGGCCCTCCCGCGCGCGATGCGCCCGTTCGCCGCCCACTGGGTGATCGACGAGACGACGGCGGTGTCGCTGGCGCAGCCGGGGCGACGCGCGGCGCGCCTGGGGTTCGCGGTCACCGGGCTGACCCTGTACGTCCTGTGGAACCTCACCACGCTGTTGGGCGCCCTGGGCGCCGAGGCCGTCGGCGACACCGACGCGTGGGGTCTGGACGCGGCCGGCCCGGCCGTCTTCCTGGCGCTGCTCGCGCCCATGCTGAGGACCGCGGCCGAGCGGACCGTCGCCGTGATCGCGGTGCTCCTCGGCTTGGGGCTGCTGCCCGTCCTGCCCGCGGGGGTGCCCGTTCTGGCGGCCGCGCTCGCCGTGCCGGTCGTCCTGTACCTCGAGGGCCGGCGTCGAGCCGGTCGCCGCGACGCAGAGGAGGAGAAGCGTTGAACACCTGGATCGCGATCGCCGCGACGGCACTCGGCTGCTACGCCGTCAAACTCGCCGGACTGCTCGTCCCCGCGGGCGCCCTCGAACGACCGCTGGTCAGGCGTTCCGCCGCACTGCTCCCCGTGGCTCTGCTGGCTGCCCTCACGGCCCAGCAGACGTTCGCGGACGGGCATGCCCTCGTGCTGGACGCCCGGGCCGCGGGACTGGCCGCGGCGGCCGTCGCCGTCGTGCTGCGGGCCCCCTTCCTCGTCGTCGTCACGGCAGCCGTGGCGGTGACGGCGGGAGCGCGCGCCCTGGGCGGCTGAGGGGGCGGGTGCCCCGCACGGACGGGCTGAAGCGCGGACGCAGCGGAGGAAGCCGGGAACGGGCCCGGACGTGCCGTGCGGCGGGCGTGCGCAGGGACCCGGCGACGGTTGAGGACTGCCGAGGTCAGGAACGGCGACGGCGAGGACGGGCGGCGTCGGGACCGGCGAGGGTGCGGACTGTCGGGGTCGGGACCGGCGAGGGCGAGGTCCCGGTCTCGCGGACGTCGCCGATCGCGGCCGTCTCCGGTCAGCCGATGGCGCGGCCGTAGGCCCGCAGGGTGCGCAGCGCCTCGATGGTCACCATGGGGCGCGCCTCCAGCGCGGTGCCGGGCGCCCAACGACGCCAGCGGAGCGGCCAGCCGCCGTCCTCCTCCTGCGCGCCGGCGAGGTGGTCCAAGGAGCGCGCCATCTCGTCGTCGGTGAACCACGCGCGCGCGAGGGAGCCCGGCGTCCGGGCGAAGTCGTACGGGAAGTGATGCTCACCGGGGGCGTAGCCGGACGGGACCAGGTAGGCGTCGAGACGGTCCGGCTCCAGCACGACGATCCGTTGTTCGCGCACCATGCGGCCCAGACGGTCGGCGGCCGACTGCGCGCGCGAGCGGTCCGGAACGGCGTCCAGGAAGGCCACCGCGGCCTGGATCTCGTACGGATGCGACCGTTCCAGGGAGTCCACCGCCTGCCAGCAGAAGTCCGTGGCCCGGAACAGCCAGGCGTGCCACACATCGTTGCGGTGCAGCAGACCCACCACCGGCCCGGTGGCCAGCAGGTCGCTGGGCGGGTCGTCCACGATGGGGACGAACGGAGCCGCCGGGTAGCCGCGCTGGCTGGGGAGGATCGCCGGCAGCGCGCCGTCACCGGTGGACACGGAGGTCAGGTAGTCGCACGTCCGCTCCACGCGACGGCCGCCGAGACGCCCGACGGAGTCCAGCACCCGCAGGGCGTGCGCGGTGTGCAGGGGCTGGCTGACGGGACCCCGCAGATCGGGCTCCAGCGCGTGGCCGTATCCGCCGTCCTCGTTGCGGTAGGCGTCGAGGGCGGTCTCGACGGGGTCTGCGGCGCCGTGCAGGAAGGCGTGAGCGAAGACGCGCTGCTCCAGCACGCGCGCGGTGAGCCAGACGAAGTGCTCGGCGCGGAAGAGCGGGGAGTGCGCCGGGGGCGTCGGGGGGAGTGGGGATGCTCCGGTTTCGGCCATGCGTCAGACCGTAGGGCGGAAAGCGGTCTCGGCAGGCGCTCACGCGAGGGGACGCCCCCGAGGGCGGGATACTGGTGTCATGCGGTTGACGGTCTTCTGGCAGCGGATGGACGAGCACTTCGGCACGGGGTACGCCGAGACCTTCGCGCGCGATCACGTGATGACGGAACTCGGCGGACGCACCGTGCACGAGGCGCTGGCGGAGGGCTGGGCGGCCAAGGACGTGTGGCGCGTGGTCTGCGCGGTGATGAACGTTCCCCAGGAGATGCGCTGATACGTCGATAAGACCGCAGGCGGCGGTCCGATTGTCGGTGGCGTAGGCGAGACTTGGTCCGTGGCACCCACTGACGAGCCCGGGCAGACGGCCCGGAACGCACCCCTGCACGACACGACGCCGCCCGCCGGACCTCCCCCGGCGGACGGCGGCGGCGCGCAGGGCGTGCGCATGCCGCGCTGGCTGCCGCGCGCCATGGTGCTCGCGCTCGCCCTCGTCGCGGCGTTCCAGCTCGGCACGTGGGCGTTCCACCAGCTCATCGGCCTGCTGCTCAACGTGCTCATCGCGTTCTTCCTCGCCCTCGCCGTGGAGCCCGCGGTCAGCCGGATGGCCGCCCGCGGTATGCGCAGGGGCTTCGCCACCTTTCTGGTCTTCTTCGGGCTGCTGATCGCGGTCGCGGGGTTCTTCACCCTGCTCGGCTCGATGCTCGCGGGACAGATCATCAAGATGATCGAGGGCTTCCCGGAGTACCTCGACTCCGTGATCCACTGGATCAACACCACGTTCCACACCGAACTCAGACGGGTGGACATCCAGGAAGGGCTGCTCCACTCCGACTGGCTGCGCAAGTACGCGCAGAACAGCGCGGCCGGCGTCCTGGACGTCTCCACGCAGGTCCTCGGCGGTCTCTTCCAGCTGCTGACGATCGCCCTGTTCTCGTTCTACTTCGCCGCCGACGGACCGCGTCTGCGCCGGGCCCTGTGCTCCGTCCTGCCGCCGGCCAAGCAGGCCGAGGTGCTGCGCGCCTGGGAGATCGCCGTCGACAAGACCGGCGGATACCTCTACTCCCGCGGGCTGATGGCGCTGATCTCCGGTGTGGCGCACTATGTGCTGCTGCAGGCCCTCGGCATCCCGTACGCGCCCGTGCTCGCCGTCTGGGTGGGCGTGGTCTCGCAGTTCATCCCCACCATCGGCACCTATCTGGCGGGCGCCCTGCCGATGTTGATCGCCTTCACGGTCTCGCCGCTGTACGCGCTGTGGGTGCTGATCTTCGTCGTGGTGTACCAGCAGTTCGAGAACTACATGCTGCAGCCCAAGCTGACCTCGAAGACCGTCGACATCCACCCTGCCGTCGCCTTCGGCTCCGTCATCGCGGGCACCGCACTCCTGGGCGCGATAGGCGCACTGATCTCCATCCCGGCGGTGGCCACGCTGCAGGCGTTCCTGGGCGCGTACGTGAAGCGGTACGACGTCACCGACGATCCCCGCGTGCACGGTCACCGGGGGCGCGGCGAGGGGCCGGGACCGCTCGCGCGCGTGCAGCAGCTGTGGGCCCGGGCGCACAACGGCAGACGCGGCTCGCGGGACGGGTCCGGGTGACGAGGCGCAACCGGGGCGGCGGGTCGGGCGGCCGGGAGCTTCAGCAGCCGTAGGCAGGAGCAGCAGCCGCCGCGCCTCGGCAGCCGCAGGGCCTCAGTAGGTGAGGACGGCCCACACTGCGGCCGCGACGACCGCGGCCGCGTAACAGCCCACCGCCGCCGCGGTGATCCGCCACCGCGCCTTCTCGCTCCAGGACGTCCGGGACGCCATCAGCCAGGCCGACGCGGGAAGCACCAGGACGGCGTGCAGGCTGACCCCGTGCAGCGGCTTGAGCGGGGCGGTGGAGTGATACGCAGCCTCCTGGTGGCCGGTGCGGGTGAGCACGACTCCGCGCGCGATCATCGCCGCCCCCGAGGCGAGCGCGACCAGCAGGATCGCGAAGCCGGAACGCACCGCGAGAGCCATCCCGGCCGGGCCCGTCGGCCGGCGCCGGAAGGACGCCACGGCGAACACCGTGAGCAGCGCGACGAGGACGCCGCCGCCGACCGCGAGCATCATCGACACGGCCGTGTCGAAGGGCGTCTCCATGTTCAGATGCGACGGCGCCTTCCGCCAGGCCTGGAGAGTGATCCCGCCGACCTCGACGACGCAGTCGGCGGCGAACGCCCCCAGCAGCGCGGTGCGCACCCGTGGACTCATCCGCAGGAACGACGTCACCCAGACGACGGCCCAGAGCGTCACGCCGAAGGAAAGCCCGAAGGTCACCGGCTTGCGCCAGGAGACGGGGCCGTTCCACGGGCCGCCGTCGACGGCGAACACCACCAGGTGCACGAGACCGGAGGCGACGAGGGCCAGCGCGGTCACCCCGTAGACGACGCCGACCCCGGCTCCGACCTCGCTGCCGGCCCCGGCCCCGGCCCCGGCTTCGGCCTCGGTCCCGGCCTTGGTCCCCCGCTCGGTGCCGTCCTCGGTTCCGGCCTCGGTTCCGGCCTCGGTCCTGTCCCCGGCTTCCTCGCGGCGCTGTGGTGTGGTCGTCTGCTCGTCCATGCGCCGAGCGTCGCGGCTGTGCCGGTACGCCGTCGTCGTCCCGCCGAAGGCACCCGGCATACGCCCGGGGGAGCAGCAGGCGGCGAAGCAGGTCGTGCGGGGCCGGATTCGCGGCCTCCGCGGCTTGTGAACGCAGCCTCGGGAGTGCCGCGTGGTGCGCTTGACACGAAAATCGAACATCCATTCTTATGGAGGCTCCGGCGGCTCTCGCGGCGGGTGTTCTGTCCCGCTTGGGGCCGATAAGCGCCTGAGTTATCCACAGGCCGGACCGGCGTCGAGGCGCATTGTCAGTGGCAGGCGTTAGCGTCTTTGACGTGAAGCGATCGACTCAAGCAAACCGGGTGGAACCCATGGCAGGAACCGACCGCGAGAAGGCGTTGGACGCCGCACTCGCACAGATTGAACGGCAGTTCGGCAAGGGCGCGGTGATGCGCCTGGGCGAGCGCCCGAACGAGCCCATCGAAGTCATCCCCACCGGGTCGACCGCACTCGACGTCGCCCTCGGTGTCGGTGGGCTGCCGCGTGGCCGCGTGGTGGAGGTGTACGGGCCGGAGTCCTCCGGTAAGACGACGCTGACGCTGCACGCGGTGGCGAACGCGCAGAAGGCCGGCGGCCAGGTCGCGTTCGTGGACGCGGAGCACGCCCTCGACCCCGAGTACGCGAAGAAGCTCGGCGTCGACATCGACAACCTGATCCTCTCCCAGCCGGACAACGGCGAGCAGGCTCTGGAGATCGTGGACATGCTGGTCCGCTCCGGCGCCCTCGACCTGATCGTCATCGACTCCGTCGCCGCGCTCGTCCCGCGCGCGGAGATCGAGGGCGAGATGGGCGACAGCCACGTCGGTCTGCAGGCCCGTCTGATGAGCCAGGCGCTGCGCAAGATCACCAGCGCGCTCAACCAGTCCAAGACCACCGCGATCTTCATCAACCAGCTCCGCGAGAAGATCGGCGTCATGTTCGGCTCCCCGGAGACCACCACCGGTGGCCGGGCGCTGAAGTTCTACGCCTCGGTGCGACTCGACATCCGCCGCATCGAGACGCTGAAGGACGGCACGGACGCGGTGGGCAACCGCACCCGCGTCAAGGTCGTCAAGAACAAGGTCGCCCCGCCCTTCAAGCAGGCCGAGTTCGACATCCTCTACGGGCAGGGCATCAGCCGCGAGGGCGGCCTGATCGACATGGGCGTGGAGCACGGCTTCGTCCGCAAGGCGGGCGCCTGGTACACGTACGAGGGCGACCAGCTCGGTCAGGGCAAGGAGAACGCGCGCAACTTCCTGAAGGACAACCCCGATCTGGCGAACGAGATCGAGCGGAAGATCAAGGAGAAGCTGGGCGTGGGCGTGCGCCCCGACGAGTCCGCCGCCGAGGCCGGCACGGACACGGCGGCGACCGCGGGCGCGTCCGCGGACGACGCCAAGGCGGTCCCGGCTCCCGCAGCCAAGGCCGCCAAGCCCAAGGCCGCCGCTGCCAAGAGCTGATCCGTGACACGACGAACGGACTGGGCCGAGTACGTCCACCCCGAAGCCCCTCGGGGGGCGGGCCACGGGGGCGACGGCGGCCTGTTCCAGGACGGCGACGACCGGTCGGGCACCGGCCGGGCAGGGGGCGGCGGTGACGAGGGCGGTCCGCGTGGCGGGCGTGGGCGCCGTCGGCGCGGCTCCGGGAAGCCGTCCACCGAGGACGGAGGCGCTTCTTCCTCGTCGAGGGCCGAGAAGGGGCAGCCTTCGGGGGACCCGGCTGAGCGGGCACGGGCGATCTGCCTGCGCCTGCTCACCGGGACCCCGCGCACGCGGAAGCAGCTCGCCGACGCCCTGCACAAGCGGGAGATCCCCGACGACGTGGCGGAGGAGGTGCTCTCGCGGTTCGAGGAGGTCGGACTGATCGACGACGGCGCCTTCGCGGACGCCTGGGTGGAGTCCCGCCACCACGGCCGAGGACTGGCCAGGCGCGCGCTCGCCCAGGAGCTGCGGACCAAGGGCGTCGACTCGGAGCTGATCGAGGAGGCCGTAGGTCGGCTCGACTCCGAGCAGGAGGAGGAGACGGCGCGCGAACTCGTCGCCCGCAAGCTGCGCGCGACCCGCGGTCTCGACCGCGACAGACGGCTGCGCCGCCTCGCCGGGATGCTCGCCCGCAAGGGCTACTCCGAGGGCCTGGCCCTGCGAGTGGTCCGGCAGGCGCTGGAGGAAGAGGGCGAGGACACGGAGTCCCTGGGGGACGAGGAGTTCTGAGCATGGCCGCCACCCGCGTGCGCGCGAGGGCAGTCGCGACGGCAGTTCGGCGGGCGAGGCTCGACAGTCTGCCCTGCCCTGCCTCGGACGGTGGCTGATCGTCGGCCGTCGCCCGGCACAGGAACGCGTTGCGAACGAATTCCGCTTGCGGACCCCGGTGGGCTGAACCTCTTCCTCGTCGCGTCCCGCCCACTGCTCGGAGCCGGCCCTCAGCGCTCGCCGGTGTCACTACGGCGTCACGGGGAGGCCCGCCGCCTTCCACGCCTGGAAGCCGCCGACGAGATCGGTCGCCCGGTGCAGTCCCAGCTGGTGCAGGGAAGCGGCGGCCAGACTCGAGGCGTACCCCTCGTTGCAGATCACGATCGCCCGCACGTCATGGCTCGTGGCCTCGGGGAGACGATGACTGCCCCGGGGGTCGAGACGCCACTCCAGTTCGTTGCGCTCGACGACCAGCGCACCGGGGATCAGCCCGTCCCGCTCCCGCAGCGCCGCGTACCTGATGTCGACGAGGAGCGCCTCGCCCGCGCGGGCGGCATCGAACGCCTCCTGGGCCTCCACGCGCGCGTACCCGGCACGCACACGCTCGAGCAACTCGTCGATGCCCGTCGGCTGTTCGTCGTGCAGTCCGTCGTGTCGTTCGTCGTGCAGTCCGTCTTCGCGCCGTTGCTTCCGGGGGGTGTTCGCGTCGCTCACTGCCAGTCCTCCGGACGCTCGACCTGCTCCAGCCGCAGCACCTGCCCGGTACGGCTGTAGCGGCGGATGCGGGGCAACGGCGGGTAGTAGGCGTGGACGGAGACGGCGTGCTCCTCGGCGGACTCGTTGAGGACCTCGTGGACGTGGTGACGGCCGAAGGACCGGCCTCGACCGGCCGGCAGGGCGCGCGACCGGTCCACGCCGTCGGTCAGCTCCAGGGTCCGCCAGCCGTCGGTGGGCAGCCTGGCGGCGAGCGAGTACTCCTTGAGCGTGCCCCGAGCGGTCAGGAACGCGCCCACCGAATCGGCGTGGTCGTGCCAGCCGGTACCGCTGCCGGGCGGCCAGCCGATCAGCCAGGCCTCACTGCCGCCGGGTCCCTCCAGACGCACCCAGGTGCGGCCCTCCGGATCGAGGGGGAGCGAGGCGATCAGCGCCTCGTCCGCGGCCGTACGCCGGACGAAGGCGAGAAGGTCCGCCTGCGTGGGCGCGGCGACGAAGGCGGTCGACGAGCGGGCGTCGGGGGAGTCGGACGCGGGGGAGGAGGCAGAGCGGACCGGAGAAGAGACGGAGGAAACGGAAGAAGAAACGGCGGAAGAGACAGACACGGGAAACCGTCCTGGGAACGTTCGCGGGAGCGCGGGCCGCACAGGTGCGGGGGCGCATCGGCGGCGCGCGCCGTGGGGAAGGGGTGCGAGTTCAGCAGGACGGACGACACACGCAGCCCGCATAGCGGACGAGGTCCATATGGACCCTCCGCCACAGGCGCACATCGGTGTCGGTCACGATCCGGAGTACAGCACGCCGGTGCACCGCGGTCAACTCACAGTCACTCTGTGGACCGTACGGTGACGACGGCGTGGGCGGAGCCGTCCGGCACCCGGCGCGCCCTGCAGCAGGGGCGCAGTGGAGGGCGCCCCTGCT